>NZ_JACEGK010000069.1:0-20473 GCF_056859195.1 Streptomyces sp. NH27 | reverse complement strand
CCCCGCTTCCGCGGGTGGCGGGCCCTGCGGCTGCTCGGCCGCTCCCGGTCAGCCGGCGGAGCCCTGCGGCACGGTCCAGTTCGCCCGCAGCCAGGTCTCCAGGTCGACCAGGTTCGGCCGGATACGTCGCAGCGCGGGCATGTCCGCGCGGTAGCCCTCCCGGTCCAGCCAGTCGAACATGCGGGCGAGATCCCCGCGTGCCGCGCGGAGCGGCTCGAAGGACTGCTGCTGGTACCGGGTCGGTATGCCGGACACGCGCTCGAACGCCATGGCCATCTGCGACCCCGTCAGCTCGTCGCCGGCGATCTCGACCTGCCGGCCCAGCCAGGCGTCCGGGTCGTCGAAGGCGTCCGCCGCGAAGGCGCCGATGTCGCTGGTCGCGATGATCTGCACCGGAACCTCGGGGCGCAGCCACAGACCCAGCACGAGCCCGCCGTCCGCGGGACGCGGGCCGATGTCGCGCAGCACGTCGTAGAACATGGTCGGCCGCAGCACGGTCGCCGGCAGACCGAGCTTCTGGATGTGCTGCTCGATGTTCCACTTGCTCTCGAAGTGCGGGATGCCGCTGGAGCGTTCCGCGCCCCCCACCGAGCTGTAGACGAAGTGGGCCACACCCGCCCCGGCGGCGGCGTCGGCCACCGCCTTGCCCTGCCGTTCCTCGGCGTCCGGCCCGCCCTGCGTGCGGAAGGTCTGGACGCTGAACACGCCCTGGACTCCCGTCATCGCAGCGCGCAGCGACGCCTCGTCGTCGAAGTCGCCGGGCACCAGTACCGCGCCCGCCGCCGCGAGCGCCCGGGCCGCCGGGGACTTCGGTGCACGCACCAGCGCGTGCACCTTCCGCCCCCGGCGCAGGAGTTCGCGGGCCACCGCGCCGCCCTGCTTGCCGGTTCCGCCCAGTACCAGGACCGTCCCGTCCACCGTCACCGTCTGCCTCCGTCTCGGCTGCCTCAACCGCCTGATCGATGTGGGTGCCCGGCACCCGGGAATCGTCGTTCTGTCGTGCTCCTGGGCCCTGTCCGCCCCGTGGTGCCGTCCCGCCCGAAGGACGGGGCCCGCGGCGCCCGGTACTCCCCCACCGCCTTCGGCATGGTGGGGTGCCCCCGGGCCGCCGGGCCCGGGGGAGAGAGCGCAGCGCGCCGCGCCGACCACCGGCGACGCAGGGGGAACTCCCCCTGGCCGCACCGGAGTTGCCCCCGCCCGCCCCCGGCGGGGCGAGGGTGTGCGTGCCGGACACCGCGGGGTGGGGGCGCTCCCTGCCTTCGCCGGGGGCACCCCCACCCACGCCCGAGGACAGGGGGGAGGGATCTGTCGGAAAGGGTCCGGTCCTCGCTAGTCCTCGCCGGTGCCGGCGAGGACGCGGGAGAGCGCGTCGGCCAGCGCGGCCGCCGGGTTGTCCCCCGCGGTCGTGACGCGCCAGGCCACGTGGTTGTCGGGGCGTACCAGGATCGCGCCGTCCGCGGCGGTCTCCTTGACGGCCGCCCACTCGCCGTCGACGTCGGCGTACTCCGTGCCGGTGCCGATCCGGACCGCGGTGACCGGTATCGAGAACTTCTCCGCCACCTGCGCGGCCGCCTCGCACCACGCCGTCCCCTCGGCGCCGGTGAACAGGACGAAGCCGCTCGCCGGGCCGGCCAGGTCGTGCGTCGACAGACGTCGGCCGTCGTGCTCCAACCAGGCGTGCGGCAGCCGGTGCCCCGGCCTGGTCGTGGGGTGGTAGACGTCTCGCATGGGCGTGCGCGGCGGCGGCGCGCTGCCGTCGGGGACGACCGCGCCGCGCTCGTAGGCGAAGCCGATCTCCAGGTCGTGGGCCTGTCCCCCGGCCCGGTGGGTGTCGATGATCTCCGCGGTCCGCGCCCGCACCACCTCGCCGATCGGGGACTGCTCGAAGAACTTGGCGAACATCCGCTCCCGGCGCTGCGCGGGGGCGTGCGGGCCGAGGCCGACCGTTTCGAGCACCGTCTGGTGGTGGGACGCCGCGGACACCGCCCAGTCGACGTTGTGCCGGCACACGGGGCGCCGTTCCGCCTCGTAGGTGTCGAGCAGGCTGTCGCCGGCCCGGCCGGAGATCACCGCGGCCAGCTTCCAGGCGAGGTTGTGGGCGTCCTGGATACCGGAGTTGAGACCCAGGCCGACGGTCGGCGGCTGGCGGTGGGCGGAGTCACCGGCCAGCAGCACGCGACCCTGCCGGTAGTGCTCGGCGACCAGCGCCTCCACCGTCCAGTTCGTCACGTGGTGCAGGGTCAGCTCCAGGTCGGGCACGCGGAGGAGTTCACGGATCCTGGCGACGACCGACTCCTCGTCGAGGCGGCCGTCCTTCATCGGCGGGAAGTGCAGGACCCATTCCTCGCATGCCTTGCCCCAACTCGGCCCCATCTCGATGAGGTTGCTGCACAGGTCCGGGTCGTAGGCGTTGAGGAAGTGGGTGAGGAGTGTGCCCTCCTGCCACCACGGCGACAGATCGGCGGCGAAGTAGGCGGTGGTGACGTCGAGGAGGCCGTGCAGGCCCTGCATCTCGATGCCGAGCGCGCTGCCGACGGTGCGGCCGCCGTCGGCCCCGATGAGGTACTGCGCCGTGACGGTGGTCGTCTCCCCGGTCGTGACGTCGCGGATCTCGGCGACGACGCGGTCGCCCTTGTCCTGGAAGCCGGTCATCTCGTGACCGAACAGGACGCGTCCGGGATTACGCTCCTCGGCGGTGCGGCGCAGGATCGGCTCCAGCCTGACCTGCGGCAGTTTGACGGGCAGGACGGGACCGGCCACCGCGTACCGTTCGCGCAGCTCGCCGCCGCCGAAGGCGTCCATCTCGTGGATCAGCCGCGCGTCCATCTCCTCCTCGCCGGCGAGCGAGGTCAGCCAGCGCAGGCCGCCGAACAACTCCAGGGGCGCACCCTGCTCGACCATCGGCCCGTCAAGTCCGTGCTGGCGGAAGATCTCCATGGTGCGCTGGTTGAGATAGTGCGCCTTCGGCACGTGCGAGGTCTCCGCGTGCCGTTCCACCAGCAGATGACCCACACCGTGATCGGACAGGAAGTTGGAGGCGGCCAGGCCGCATCCGCCGCCGCCCACGATCAGAACCGGAACCTCGACTGCTGCCATTGTGGTCCTTCCTGGAGATGACAGCCTCACGATCACGGGGCTGCCGCATGGGCCCGGGCCGCCGATCGTCGGTCGGCCGGCCGCGTCCTGGCATTGACGCGGACTGTGGTGGTGCTCAGCGGTGCTTTTCTGACGCGCTGTTCTCGTAGCGTGACGACGATCTCTGTAGCCCCGGTCAAGGCCGGGTGGACCCCTTTGGGGCGCCGGCGGCGGTGCGCGCGGACCTGCGCCCTGCCGCCTCCGCGAGCGCCCGGTGGAAGCGGTCGTCCTCGGTCTGGCCGGCTTCCCACTGCACGCCCAACGCGAAGGGGTGGCCGGTCACTTCGACCGCCTCGACGACCCCGTCCGGTGCCCATGCGGTGGCGGTGAGTCCGGTCCCGATCCGGTCGACCGCCTGGTGGTGGTGGCAGAACGACTCGGCGGCGTCGTCGCCGAGGACCCGGGCGACGCCGCTGCCGGCCCGGAGCTTGAGGACGTGCCGGCCGAAGGTGAAGTCCGCCGTGCTCGGGCGGTGGGCTTCGTCGCCGGTGATCTCCGGTAGATGCTGGTGCAGGGTGCCGCCGAACCGCACGTTCAGGAGTTGCATCCCGCGGCAGATGGCGAGCAGCGGCAGGCCCGCGTCGAGTGCGGCGCCGATCAGCGTCAACTCGGCGCGGTCCAGGGCCGGGCCGACGGCCCGGGTGGTGGGATGCGGGTCCTGGCCGTACAGCGCCGGGTCGACGTCCGGGCCGCCGGGCACCAGCAGGCCGTCGAGCGCACCGACGAGGTCCTCGGCGCCGTGCCCCGGCGGCAGCACCACGGGGACACAGCCCGCGGCGGCGAGGAAGTCCACATGCGACTGGAGCGCCAGGCTGACCGTCATGCCGGTGCCCTGGAGCGTGACCGGTGCCGTCCGTGCGGAGATCCCGACAACCGGGCGCCGGGACGGTCGCGGCGTGGCCCGCGGGCCGGGTGAGGGCGAGTTCACGGCCGTCCTCATGCCGGTCCCTCGGCATCCGGCGAGACGTAGACGTAGCCCTCCTCGACCTTCACCCGGTAGGTGCTGATCGGCCGCGTCGCGGGCGAGTTGGTGGGGGCGCCGGTCCGCAGGTCGAAACAGGACCCGTGCAGCCAGCACTCGATCGTCCCGTCGTAGACCTCGCCCTCGGCGAGGGACACCTCCGCGTGCGAGCAGAGCTCGCCGACCGCGTACACCGTGCCACCGCTGCGGGCCAGCGCGACCGGGGTGCCGTCGACCTCCACCGCGATCGCGCCATCGACCGGAACCTTCTCTTCCGGGCAGACTTTGACGAAGCTCATCGGTCCGGCTCTCCTCCTTCGTCGAATCCGGTGGCCGCTCGGTTCCCGCCGCGTCGGGGGCGGGGAACCGGCCGCCCGTCACCCTGCTCGCCGGCTCTCGAGAACGAGCCGAGCAGGAAACGAGGTTCGCCGGAGCGGCCGGTGGGGCGCACCTCGGCGTCGCGTGCGCCTGGCCGGCCGGGCGCACCTCGGCGTCACGCGTGCCGCTTCCCGGGACGGGGCCTCACCACGGCACCGGGCCGTCCTCGGACAGGGACGCCCCCGACGGACCCTCGGCGTCCAACAGGGCCAGGCGTACGGCGATCACGGCACCCTGCGCGGGTGTCCGCTGCCCGCGGTGGTGGTTGATGTCGGTGGCCACCGCGCCGGGATGGGCCGCGTTCACCTTGACCGATGTCTCCCGCAGCTCCTTCGCGTACGCCAGCGTGAGGGCGTTGAGCGCGGTCTTCGAGGACTGGTAGGCGATCATGTTGACCGCCGCGATCGGGGACTGCGGATCGGCGTGCAGGGTCAGGGACCCGATGTGGCTGGACATGTTGACGATGCGGCCCGCCGGGGAGCGGCGCAGCAGCGGCAGCATGGCGTTGGTCACGGTGACCACGCCGAAGACGTTGGTCTCGTACACCTCCCGCAGGTCGTCGGCCGTCGCCGCGCTGGGGGCGCCGGTGAAGCCGCCGGCGATGCCCGCGTTGTTCACCAGGATGTCCAGGCGGCCGTGACTCTTCTCGATCCTGGCCGCCGCCTCGGCCACGGAGGTCGCGTCCGTCACGTCGATGCGCACCGGCACCGCGGTGATACCGAGCTCCGTCAGCGAGTCCGCGGCCTGCTTGCCGCGCACCTCGTCCCGGGCGCCGACGAGGACGACGGCGCCCTGCTCGCCCAGTTGCCGTGCTGTCTCGTATCCGATCCCCTTGTTGGCGCCCGTGACGAGCGCGACCTTCCCGGCCTTCCCGGGCTGTTCCTGTTCGACCTGTTCCCTCTTCTCGACCGGCACGTCCAAAGTCCCTTTCCCTCGGTGGAGGAGTCCCCCCAGACTGTGGGCACCGCCGCCGCTGTTGTCGACGCCCGGACACGTTCAACCGCGCCCATTCCGCGGTCGAGCAAGCGGGTGCTCCGCGGTCGAGCGGGCGGCTGGACGGCGTGCGAGCAGGCGTGTGATCGGCATGCGAGCAGGTCGATGGTCGGCATGCGAGCAGGCGGGTGGTCCGCGTTCGGGCGGGCGAACGGTCGGCGGGCTCGGCACGTTCCGGCATCCGCCGCGCACGCATCCGGCGCCCGCTTCGGCGCTCATTTGCCGGACGGACGCCCCGGGCGGCAGCCTGGTGCCCGGCACTCGCCGCCGCATCGCCCTCGCCCTTGCCCTCGCTCCCCCGCCGCGTCTCCCGCAGGGCGACGCCCGGACGGCGAGGAACGGCCCCGACTCCCAGGAGATGACCCGATGCCACCCCGGATGAACAACCCCTCGCTGGTCGTGCCGGACGCCCTCCAGCCGCTGCTCGACCTGTCCAAGGTGATCGGCGGGACCGGTATACCGCAGCGAACGCTCGACCTGGTCCGGCTGCGGGTGAGCCAGATCAACGGCCGCCTCTACACGCTCCCGGCCGATCTCGGGAAGGCCGTGGAGGCCGACGAACGCCTGCCCCTGGTGGCCGACTGGCGCGCGGCGTCCTGCTTCTCCGGCGCCGAGCGCGCCGCACTGGAGCTGGCCGAGAGCAGCACCGAGATCAGCGGCCAGGAGCACCCGGTGCCCGACGAGGTCTGGGCGGAGGCCGTGAGCCACTTCAAGGAGGAGGAACTCGCCGCGCTGGTCCTCCACATCGGCCTGGTCAACCTCTGGAACCGGGTCAACGTGTCCACCCGCCAGGTGCCGGCCGAGTGGCGCTGACCCCTGCACCGGCGCTGCCCCCGCACGGGTGCCGGCTCCGTGCCGGCGCGGCCCCCGCGCCGGCGCCGACTCCCGGCGGGCATCGCGGCAGGTGTCTCAACAGGCTTTATTCGTAAGGCAGTTGACTCCCCATCAGCCGCGGGAAAGCATGCTGCCGGTCGACCGTACCGACGGAGGGAAGACATCGCGATGCTGAAGCTCATCAATGCCGGCTTAGGCCGGACCGGGACGACGTCGCTGCAAGTGGCGCTGGAACGACTCGGTCTCGGACGCTGCTACCACATGTTCGACATCGTCGGCGACGAGAAGCGTCTGCAGCAGTGGGAAGGCATCATCTGCGACGGCAAGAGCCCTGACTGGGAGGCGGTGTTCGACGGCTACACCTCCGCCGTGGACGGCCCGCCCTCCTTCTACCACCGCCCGATCACCGAGGCGTTCCCCGAGGCGAAGGTCGTGCTCACGGTGCGCGACGCCGAGGGCTGGTACGAGAGCACCTACAACACGCTGTACCAGTTCGTCCTGAAGGGCAAGGACAACCCTCCGGAGGAAGGCACCCGGCAGGCCCGGGTCCTCCGCATGACGACCGTCATGACGTGGCAAGGGCTCTTCGACGGGCGGTTCTCCGACAAGGACTACGCGATCGAGGTGTACCACCGGCGCAACCAGCAGATCATCGACTCGGTCGCCCCGGACAAGCTGCTCGTCTACGACGTGAAGCAGGGCTGGGAGCCGCTGTGCGACTTCCTCGGCGTCGAGGTGCCGGCGGAAGGCTTCCCCCACGTCAACACCACCGCGTCGATGCGCGAGAGGATGCAGCAGATGGGCCGCGCGGGCGGCCCGATCGCGCCCGAGGGCGTCGGCGGGCCGGCGCCCCAGGCCCCGCCGCGGGGGCAGAGCTGAGGTAACCGACGACGCCGGAGCCGACCGGCGTGCGACCCCTGCGGGATCCGTTCGGATGTGCGGTGCCGGCCGGGCCGGGAGCGCGGGAGAATCCCGTCTCCCGGCCCCGCCGGCGCTTTTTCGTGTCCCGGGCTTCCGGGCCGGTTCCCGACGGCACGCGACGGGCCGGTGATCCTTTGCCCGCCCTGCCGCCGTGCCGCCGCACCGCCGTCCTGCCCTGCCGCCGTACCGCCGTACCGCCGTACCGCCGTGCCGCCGGAACGCCCGCACGAGCGCGACGCGGATTCCGTTCCACCCCTGTTCGGCCACGGCCTGGTTCAGCCGCGGCCTTGCTCAACCACGGTGGTTCTTCCCGCCACCGTGATCTCGGTACTCTTCCGCAGATCCTTCGACGGACCCGTGCACCGGGCCTGTCGCATGCCCATGAAACGGGCCCCCCGACCTGCCCGTTCACCGGGTGCGCCGGTGGGTCGCGATACACGATGGGGGAATCCGTGGAGAGAAGAAAACTCGTCGCAGCGGTGGCGGCGGCAGCCGCTCTTGCCGGCATGGCAGTGGCCGCACCGGCGCAGGCGGCGGCCAAGCAGGCGACGGCAGCGGCCAAGCCGGCGGCCTCGGCCATCAGTTGGTCGCCCTGTCCGGACAACGACCCGCTCGTCGGAGCCCTGCTCAAGGGGCTGGAGTGCGGCTCCCTACAGGTGCCGCTCGACTACAGCCGGCCGAACGGCCGGAAGATATCCCTGGCGCTGACCCGGGCCGAGCACACCTCGCCCGACGACCAGTACCAAGGCATCGTCCTGCTCAACCGCGGCCAGTGGCCGGGCCAGTTCGGACGGGACCTGCCCACCCGGTTCGCCACCGGCACCTCCGGGCTGCCGCCGGCGGTGGGAGCGCAGTACGACTGGATCGGCTTCGACCCGCGCGGCACCGGGGCCAGCGAGCCGATGGTCACCTGCGACCCGTCCTACCTCTGGCCGGGGCAGGCCCGGCCGGACTACGTGCCGAGCACAGCCGCCGAGGAGCGCGCCTGGGTCGACCGGGCCCGTAGCTTCGCCACGAGCTGCGGCAAGACCTACGGCGACGTGCTCCCGTATCTCGGCACCAAGGACTCCGCCCGGGACATGGACAGCATCCGGCAGGCGCTCGGCCAGCAGCAGATCAGCTACTTCGGCTACGACTACGGCACCTACCTGGGCTCGGTCTACGCCTCCATGTTCCCCGCGCGGGTGCGGCGGATGGTGCTCGACACCGTCGTGGAGCCGGCCGACACCTGGTACGACACCGACCTGGCGGAGAACGCCAGCTTCGAGAAGAGCGCCAGGATCTACTTCTCCTGGATCGCCGCGAACGACGCGACCTACCACCTGGGCGCCACGCAGGCCGCGGTCGAGGCCAACTACTACGCGGGCATGGCCAAGGTGCGCCAGACGCCGATCGGCGGGGAGATCGGCCCGTCCGAGTACACCGACATCTTCCTCGTCAGCCTCTACCGCCGCTCCTCCTGGACCACCAACGCCAAGGCGCTGGCCGACTGGGTGCTGCGCGCGGACCCGACCGGGCTACAGGCCGGCTTCGGCATCCCGGGGACGCCGACCCAGAACAAGCAGGCCATGTACAACGCGGTCCAGTGCATCGACACGCCCTGGCCGCACGACTGGAAGCGCTGGCATGACGACTACTCGGCCCAGTACGGCGCGGGCAACCAGTTCATGACCTGGTCCGACGCCTGGTACAGCGCACCCTGTGCCTTCTGGCCGGTGCCGGCCGGCACACCGCAGAAGATCGGCGACAAGAACGTCGACGTCCTGCTGCTCCAGGGCGACAGCGTCGGCGACTCCCCGCTCTCGGGTGCGCTGCGGATGCACCGTCAGTTCCCCAACTCCCGGCTGGTGGTGGAGCGCGACGGGTTCGAGCACGAGACGTCCATGTCCCGCAACGCCAACACCTGCATGAACAGTTACGTCAACGCCTTCTTCAAGGACGGCACCCGCCCGGCGTCCGCCCAGGGCGTCGACGCCTCCTGCGCGGCCAACCCGGCGCCGGTTCCGCCCGCGTCGGACGCGTCCGCCGTGCCGGCGGGGCCCTCGGCGCCCGGCGCGGCGCCGTCCGCCACGCACTGATCCGGCTCTCCCGAAAAACGCGCACAGGGGCCTTCAACCGCGGAAAGTCCGCGGTTGAACGCCTTTCTGCAACACTTCCGGCCGGCCCGTTCCCATGCGTTGATCGAGTTATTGCACCCGAGCATGGCGATGTGTAGTTTGAGCCCGACGATTTCCCAGCCGCCCCCGTTGGAGGGCACTTATGGAAACTGGCGTGATAATTGTCGGTGCCGGGCCGGTCGGCCTGTTGCTGGCCGGTGAACTTCACCTCGGCGGAGTAGATGTCATCGTCTACGAGAAACTTTCCGCCCGATCCGGCGAATCCCGTGCCCTCGGCTTCAACAGGCGTGCGGCCGAATCTTTGGGACAGCGCGGACTGCTTTCCCGGCTGGGCGAATTCCGATGGGGCCCGATGGGGCACTTCGGCGGTGTTCGCTTCGACCTCGGCATGCTGGACGAGAACCACAGCGGGGTACTGGGACTCTCCCAGGCCCGGACCGAGGAAATGCTGGAGAACTGGTTGACCGAACGCGGAGTTCCGGTGCGCCGCGGCTATGAGGTGACCGGAGTGCGCGAGACGCCGGACGGCGTCGTCGTGGCCTTCGCGGGTCCGGACGGCCCGGGCGAGGCGACCGCCGCGTACGCGGTCGGCTGCGACGGCCCGCGAAGCGCGGTCCGCGCGGCGGCCGGCATCCACGTCACCGGCCGGGAGTCCACCCGGGGCATGTACACCGCCGAGGTCACCGATGTCGCCCTGCGCCCGCGGCCGATCGGCGAGCGGGTTCCCGGCGGCAACATGGTGGTGTGCACGCCGCTGGGGGACGGCCGCTACCGCGTCGTGATCCACGACAGGACCCTGCCCCCCGACCCGGACCCGAACTCCCTGACGTTCGCCCAGGTCGCCGACGCGTGGCAGCGGCTGACCGGCGAGTCCATCCATCACGCGCGGCCGTTGTGGCTGTGGGCCTGTGGCAACGAGGCCGGGCTGGCCGACGAGTACCGGCGCGGCCGGGTGCTGCTGGCCGGCGACGCCGCGCACGCGATGCCGCCGCTGGCCGCGTGGGGGCTCAGCGCGGGTCTCCAGGACGCGGCCAACCTCGGCTGGAAGCTGGCGGCGACGATCGGTGGCCGGGCGCCCGACGGGCTGCTCGACACCTATCACGCCGAACGCCACCCCATCGGGGCGCAGTTGGTACGCAACTCGCAGGCGGCGTCGATGCTGTATCTGGGCGACGAGGCCATGGACCCCATCCGCGAGGTGCTGGGCGAGCTGGTGACGCACAAGGACGCGGCCGGGCACCTGGCCGGCATCGTGAGCGGGCTGGGTATCCGCTACGACATGGGCCCGGGAAGCCACCCGCTGCTGGGGCTGCGCATGCCGCCCGAACAGGAGATCGTGCGGACCGACGGCAGCCGGGTACGGATCGCCGAACTGCTCGACACCGCACGCGGCGTACTCGTCACCACCGACCACTCCGCCGCCACACGGATCGCCGAAGGCTGGGCCGACCGGATCGAGATCATCACCGGCACCTGGGCCGAAACACCCCAACCCGCCCTGGAATCAGTGCTGGTACGGCCCGACGGATACGTCGCCTGGACCTCACCGGGCAGCGAACGCGACCTGGCCGACGTACTCGGACAGTGGTTCGGCACCACCCGCACCACGGCCGCCGCGGTCAACGCCCCGGCTGCCGTCGGCACCGACCGGACAGGAGTGTGACCATGGCAAGGGACGTGATCGTCGTCGGCGCCGGTCCCGTCGGACTGATGGCGGCCGGTGAACTGCGCCTCGGCGGTGTCGATGTCGTCGTCTACGAGAAGCTGCCCGCCCCGCCCCGGGAGTCGCGCGGCGCCAGTCTCACCCGGCGTGCGGTCGAGTGCTTCGACCAGCGGGGGCTGCTCGGCAGGCTCGGCGCAACGGAGCCCGCCGACGCCCACTTCGGCGGTGTGCCGATCGACCTCGGCATACTGACGGAGGACCATCGTGGCGCCAGGGGGGTCTCCCAGTTCCGCACCGAGCGGATGCTGGAGGAGTGGGTGACCCGACTCGGCGTGCCGGTGCGGCGCGGCTACGAGGTGACCGGCCTGCGCGAGACGCCGGACGGCGTCGTCGTGGCCTTCGAGGGACCGCAGGGCCCCGCCGAGGACACCGCCTCGTACCTGGTCGGCTGCGACGGGGGCCGGAGCACCGTGCGCAGGCTGGTCGGCGTCGACTTCCCGGGCCCGGAACCCACGCGCGGCTTCTTCACCGCCGACGTCACCGGGATCGAGACCCGGCGCCGGCGGATCGGCGAGAACCTGCCGGACGGCAGCATGATCATGGCGATGGACCTGGAGAGCGGCGTCACCAGGGTCGTCGTGTACGAGCGGGGCACACCGCCGAAGGACCGGGACTCGCTGAAGTACACCGACCTCGCCGACGCCTGGCAGCGACTCACCGGCGAGTCCATCCACCACGGGCAGTGCCGCTGGATGAGCTGCTTCACCGACGCCTCCAGGGTGGCCGCCGAATACCGGCGCGGCCGGGTGTTCCTGGCGGGCGACGCCACGCACGTCCAGCCGCCGGCCATGGCCCAGGGGCTGAGCGTGGGCGTGCAGGACGCGGTGAACCTCGGCTGGAAGCTGGCGGCGACGATCGGTGGCTGGGCGCCCGACGGGCTGCTCGACACCTATCACGCCGAACGCCACCCCATCGGGGCGCAGTTGGCGCGCAACGCACGTGCCGCGATCGAACTGCGGCTCACCGGCCAGGAGATGCAGCCGGTCCGCGAGGTGCTGGGCGAGCTGATGGCGCACAAGGACGCGGCCGCACACCTGGCCGGGGTCCTGAGCGGGCTGGGTATCCGCTACGACATGGGCCCGGGAAGCCACCCGCTGCTGGGGCTGCGCATGCCGCCCGAACAGGAGATCCTGCGGACCGACGGCAGCCGGGTACGGATCGCCGAACTGCTCGACACCGCACGCGGCGTACTCGTCACCACCGACCACTCCGCCGCCGCACGGATCGCCGAAGGCTGGGCCGACCGGATCGACATCGTCACCGGCACCTGGGCCGAAACACCCCAACCCGCCCTGAAAACAGTGCTGGTACGGCCCGACGGATACGTAGCCTGGACCTCACCGGGCAGCGAACGCGACCTGGCCGACGTACTCGGACAGTGGTTCGGCACCACCCGCACCACCGCTCGGCTGGGCTAGAAACCTGTCGAGAACACGCCCCCGTCAGGAGGGCGGCGGCCCGGTCCTGGCGTTCCCACGGCGACCGTCCCCGGCGGCCTCCATCCGGGTGCGGCCGGGCCTCGGCCACATCCTCGGACACCGACGTCCGTCACGGCGACCACCAACCCCCAGGAGGCACACGTGACTCCCGGAGCCACCGTCTGGTTCACGGGTCTGCCGAGCGCCGGCAAGACCACCATCGCGTACGCGCTGGCCGACCGACTGCGCATCGAGGGCCGCCGCGTCGAGGTGCTCGACGGCGACGAGATCCGCTCCTTCCTCTCCACCGGCCTCGGCTTCTCCCGCGAGGACCGGGACACGAACGTCCAGCGGATCGGCTTCGTCGCCGAACTGCTGGCCCGCAACGGCGTCATCGCGCTCGTACCGGTGATCGCGCCCTACGCGGACAGCCGCAACGCGGTCCGCAAACGGCACGAGGACACCGGCACCCCGTATGTCGAGGTGCATGTGGCCACGCCGTTGGAGGTGTGCTCACAGCGCGATGTGAAGGGGCTCTACGCCAGGCAGGCCGCGGGCGAGATCGCCGGCCTCACCGGTGTGGACGACCCGTACGAGGAGCCGCCCGCGCCCGATCTGCGCATCGAGTCCCAGCACCAGGCCATCGCGGAATCCGTCGCATCGCTGCACGCGCTGCTGAGCGAAAGGGGACTCGTATGAAGCCGCCCCGTACCGGGATCCCGGGCGAGGGCCAGGGCGTGGGCTCAGTGTTCGCGCTCACGCACCTGGACGCGCTGGAGTCGGAGGCGGTGCACATCTTCCGCGAGGTGGCGGGCGAGTTCGAGAAGCCGGTGATCCTCTTCTCCGGCGGCAAGGACTCGATCGTGATGCTGCACCTGGCGCTGAAGGCGTTCACGCCGGCCGCGGTGCCCTTCACGCTGCTGCATGTGGACACCGGGCACAACTTCCCCGAGGTCCTCGACTACCGCGACCGGGCCATGGCCCGGCACGGGCTGCGCATGCACGTGGCCTACGTGCAGGACTACATCGACCGGGGGGTGCTCAAGGAACGGCTGGACGGCACCCGTAACCCGCTGCAGACCGTGCCGCTCACCGACACCATCCGCGAGCAGCGCTTCGACGCGGTCTTCGGCGGCGGACGCCGGGACGAGGAGAAGGCCCGCGCCAAGGAGCGGGTCTTCTCGCTGCGCGACGAGTTCTCCCAGTGGGACCCGCGCCGCCAGCGCCCCGAACTGTGGAACCTCTACAACGGCCGGCACGCCCCCGGCGAGCACGTCCGGGTCTTCCCGCTGTCCAACTGGACCGAGCTGGACGTGTGGCAGTACATCAAACGGGAGTCCGTCGAACTGCCGGAGATCTACTTCTCGCACGAGCGCGAGGTGTTCCAGCGCAACGGCATGTGGCTGACGGCGGGGGGCTGGGGCGGTCCGGCGGAGGGCGAGACGATCCAGAAGCGGCGGGTGCGCTACCGCACCGTCGGCGACATGTCCTGCACCGGCGCGGTCGACTCCGACGCCGACACCACCGACAAGGTGATCGCCGAGATCGCCGCCTCCCGGCTCACCGAGCGCGGCGCCACCCGCGCCGACGACAAGCTCTCCGAGGCCGCCATGGAGGACCGCAAGCGTGAGGGGTACTTCTAGCCATGATCCGTACCACCGACCCCGCCGCGCCGCTGTCGCCGGAACGGGTCCGCGCGACCACCCTGCTGAGGTTCGCGACCGCCGGGTCCGTCGACGACGGCAAGTCCACCCTGGTCGGCCGGCTGCTGCACGACTCCAAGTCGGTACTGGCCGACCAACTGGAGGCCGTGGAGCGCGCCTCCGCCGACCGCGGCACCGACGGCCCGGACCTGGCGCTGCTCACCGACGGCCTGCGCGCCGAACGCGAGCAGGGCATCACCATCGACGTCGCCTACCGCTACTTCGCCACCGTCCGGCGCCGGTTCATCCTCGCCGACACCCCCGGCCACGTGCAGTACACCCGCAACATGGTCACCGGCGCCTCCACCGCCGAACTGACGGTGGTGCTCGTCGACGCCCGCAACGGCGTGGTCGAGCAGACCCGCAGGCACGCCGCGATCGCCGCGCTGCTGCGCATCCCGCACGTGGTGCTCGCCGTCAACAAGATGGACCTCGTCGACTTCGCCGAGCCCGTCTTCGCCGCCATCGCCGAGGAGTTCACCGCCTACGCGAAGCAGCTCGGCGTGCCGGAGGTGACCGCGATCCCGATCTCCGCGCTGATCGGGGACAACGTGGTCGAGCCCTCCGTACGCATGGACTGGTACGACGGCCCCACCGTCCTGGAACACCTGGAGACCGTCACCGTCACCCACGACCCCGTGCCCGGCCCGGCCCGGCTGCCGGTGCAGTACGTCATCCGCCCGCGGACCGCCGAGCACCGCGACTACCGCGGCTACGCCGGCCAGATCGCCTCCGGCGCCTTCCGGGTCGGCGACGAGATCACCGTGCTGCCCTCCGGGCGCACCTCACGGATCCTCGGGATCGACCTGCTCGGCGAGCCGGTGGACACCGCGTGGGCGCCGCAGTCGGTGACGCTGCTGCTCGCCGACGACCTCGACATCTCCCGCGGCGACCTCATCGCGCCGACAGCCCAGGCGCCCGCCACCAGCCAGGACGTGACGGCAACCGTCTGCCACGTCGCCGACCAGCCACTCACCGTCGGCCAGCGGGTACTCCTCAAGCACGGCACCCGCACCGTGAAGGCCGTCGTCAAGGACATCCCCTCCCGGCTCACCCTCGACGACCTCTCCGCGCACCCCGCCCCCGGCCGGCTGGTCGCCAACGACATCGGCCGGGTCAGCATCCGCACCGCCGAACCTCTGCCGCTCGACTCCTACCGCGAGTCACGGCGCACCGGCTCGTTCATCCTGCTCGACCCCCACGACGGCTCCACCCTCACCGCGTGCATGACCGGCCGGACGGGGGTGTGACGACCCGGGCAGTGGCCCGTCAACCGGCTCTCGACCGCGGCTAGAGACTCCGCTGGCACGCTCGGCGGGGACGGCGAGAGAGAGGGGCCACTCCGGATGGCTGACAACGGCGGGCGGGCTACGGTGATCGCGGACGGCTTCGCGTCGGCGGGGACAGGTTACGGTGAATCGCCGGTCGTCGGCAGACGTCACGGGAACGTTCTGGGTCTGAGCACAGCTGGTCCGAAGGACCCCGACCCGGGCGACTTCGATCTGCGGACCGTCGAGAACCTTCCGGCGCAGGAACTGCCGGTGCGCGCCCTGTCGCCCGAACTGCGCCTGCGCCAGGGCGGAGTGAACGCCGCTCATGTCCAACTGCTCGTCGACGCCTCGGGCCATGCGCAGCTCCCGCCCATCCTGGTACGGAAGAACGGCTGGGGCGTCATCGACGGCCTGCACCGGCTGGAGGCCGCGAAGCTGCGCGGTGACCGCAGCATCAGAGCGCGCTGCGTCGAGTGCACGGATGCCGAGGCGCTGGTCCTGGCCATGCGGGCGAACAGCGCGCACGGGCTGCCCTTGTCCAGAGCCGACCGCCTCGCCGGGGCCGAACGCGTCCTGACCGCGCACCCCGACTGGTCCGACCGCGCCATCGCCGGCATCACCGGGCTGAGCGGCAAGACGATCGCGGCCCTGCGCGGCCGTACGACCGGCGAGGCGCCCCCCGGCGGCAAGCGGCTCGGCCGGGACGGACGGCTGCGTTCGGTGGCGTCCGGGGAGGGCAGGCGGCGCGCCGCCGCGTACCTCCAGGCCCATCCGGACGCCACGCTCCGGGAGGTCGCCCGGGAGACCGACGTGTCCGTCGGTACGGTCCACGACGTCAGGACCCGGCTGCGGCGCGGGATCAGCCCGGAGCGCAACGGGTGCCGGGAGCCCGACGAGTGGCCGTCCGGCCTGCCGGAGGGCACGGGCGCGGCCGGCGCCGGTGCCCGGGACGAGGCGGACGGCAGCGCGCCGGACGCCGGCTCCGCGCCGGACGTCCACGCCGTACCCGACGTCCGCGCGGTGCCCGCCGCCGACGGCACCCAGGCGCGGTGCCGGAACCACACCGACGTGCCGCTCGCCTGGGCGGCGGTGGCGGCCAAAGTGGCCAACGACCCCTGCGTCCGCTACACCGAGGGCGGCAAGGAGTTCCTCCAGTGGATGGCGCTCCACGCGTCCGATCCGGACAAGTGGCAGGAGCTCATCAACGCCGTGCCGGCCCACTGGCTCAGTGTCATCGCGCCGATAGCCGAAAGCATCAGCAAGGAGTGGAGCCAGTTCGCCGAGCGGCTCAGGAGCCGGCAGGAAGCGGTGTGAGGGGCGGGGCCGGCCGGTCCTGATCCGGGGGCTGCCCGCGAATCTGCCCGCAGTCCTGCCCACGGACCTGCCCACGGATCTGCCCGCCGCGCGTGCCGGCGCCGGCGCCGTGACCAGTGGTGCCGTGGCCGTCCGTGCCGGAGATCGAGCGGGCTTCGAAGCCAACTCAAGCGCCCAGGCGAAGACTCCGGGGCCGGGCCTGGAAGAATCGGGCGCCGGTGACCGAAAGGGGAATCCCACACGATGACGCTCCCCCAGCAGCACGGCGGCACGACGGCGGTCCCGTCCGCGGTCGACACGTTCCTCACGGGGCCGCACACGGCCGTGCTGACCACGCTGAGACCCGACGGCTCCCCCCATCTGGCACCCGTGCGGTTCACCTGGGACCCGCGGTCACGGCTCGTCCGCGTCCTGACGGTGCGCACGACGAGCAAGGTCAGGAACGTGCTCGCCGCTCCCGGGGCCCGCGTCGGGCTCTGCCAGGTGGACGGCTTCCGGTGGGTCACCCTGGAGGGGACCGCCCAGGTCCTCGACGCTCCGGAGCGCGTCGCGGAAGGGGTACGCCGCTACGCGGAACGCTACTGGTCGGCCCCTCCCAACCCGCCGGGGCGGGTGGTCGTCGAGATCTCGGTGGACCGGGTGCTGAGCCTCAACTGCTGAGCCCCGCCGGCCGAGCCCGACTCTTCCGGGCCCCAACTGCCGCGTCTCAATTGCTCAGCCCCAGCTACCGCGTCTCAACTGCTCGGCCCCGACTGCCGAATCTCAACTCCAGAGCCTCAACTGCCGGGCGGGACAGGGCTTCCCTGCCGCCAGATCAGTTCGAACGACAGCCGGGTGAGCCGCCAGCCGGCCGGGGTGCGGCGTGCCCGGCCGGCCACCGACGTGCCGGTGACGAACAACGCGGCGGGCTCGTCGCCGGGGTGGTGGACGTGCGTGGAGACGAGGTTGGCGCGGAGCGTCGCCTCGTCGCCCGAACACTCCACCACCGCCGGTGAATTCAGGTGCTGGGTGCGCGCGAATTTCGCCAGCGAGTGACGGTGCCATTCCGCGAGCCCGGTGATTCCCTCGTACGTGCTCATCGGAAAGGAAACGACGGCGTCGACGGTGAAGAGGCCGTACGCCCATGCGTCGTCCAGTCCTCCGCTGTCGAGCGCCAGCAGATACCGGTCGAGCAGACCGCTCACCGTGTCGGTGTCGGCCGTTTCCGGTGCGAATTTCTCTACGTGAGTCGAGGTCATGCTTGAGGATGGTCCCGTGCGGGGCACCCGACCAAGCCCGACTACAAAGATCTGACATTGACCGCGAAATTCTGTACTGGCGTGTAGAAGCCCTGTCCTGAATTCCCTTTACCGCCCGGTCCGGCGCTGCCCATACTCGTGGGACATCAACCAGAAGAGGGCGGATGGGCGACGATGGACAATTATGACGCGGACGTGATCATCGTAGGCGCCGGTCCTACTGGACTCATGCTCGCCGGCGAACTCGGCCTGCACGGACTTTCCGTGGTCGTTCTCGATCGGCTCGCCGAACCGATGCGGCAGTCGCGTGCGCTCGGATTCTCCGCGCGCACCATCGAGGAATTCGGGCAGCGCGGGCTGCTGTCCCGGCTCGGCGAGGTGGACGTCATCCCGGTCGGGCACTTCGGTGGTGTCCCCCTCGACTACCGGGTGCTCAGCGGCGGTTCCTACGGCGCACGGGGCATACCGCAGTCGCGGACCGAGGGAATGCTGACCGGCTGGGCGGCCGAGAAGGGCGCCCGGATACACCGGTCCGTCGAGGTCACCGGCCTGACCCAGGACGACGACGGGGTCACGGTGAGCGCGTCCGGCGTCGACGGCGGCGAGCTGCGCGCGCGGTACGTCATCGGCTGCGACGGCGCCCGCAGCGTCGTGCGCGGCGCGGCCGGGATCGACTTCCCCGGCACGGAGCCGACGGTCGAACTGCGCTTCGCCGACGTGTCCGGCGTCCAGTTGCGGCCCCGGTTCTCCGGGGAGCGGGTGCCCGGGGGCATGATCATGGTGCTGCCGCTCGGCCCCGACCGGAGCCGCATCATCTACTACGACCGCGACGAGCCGCTGCGCGGGAGCACGGAGCCGATCACCTTCGCCGAGGTCGCCGACGCCTTCCAGAAGCTGTCCGGCGAGGACATCCACGCGGCCACGCCGTCGTGGGTCAGCTCGACCACCGACGTCAGCCGGCAGGCCGCCGAGTACCGGCGCGGCCGGGTGTTCGTGGCGGGCGACGCCGCGCACATCCACCTGCCGATCGGCGCCCAGGGCATGAGCGCGGGTGTCCAGGACGCGGTGAACCTCGGCTGGAAGCTGGCGCTCGTATCGAAGGGGCAGGCCCCCGAGGCGCTGCTCGACACCTACCACACGGAGCGGCACCCGGTCGGTGCCCGCATCCTCACCAACACCCTGGCCCAGCGCACCCTTTACCTCGGCGGCGACGAGATCACGCCGCTGACCGACGTGTTCGCCGAACTCACCCGGTACGAGTCGGTACGGCGGCACCTCGTCGGCATGGTCACCGGCCTCGACATCCGGCACGACGTGGGACCGGGCGGGCACCCGTTGCTCGGCCGGCGGCTGGAGGACGGCGAGCTGACCGCCGACGGGCGGCGGACGACCCTGCACGACCTGCTGCACGGCGGCCGGGGCGTCCTGCTCGACCTCGGCGGCGACGGTGCGCTGCCGGACACCGCCAAGCCGTGGGCCGACCGCGTCGACACCGTACGGGTCGAGCGCGGCGAGAAGTTGCCCGCGGTCGAGGCGATCCTGCTGCGGCCCGACGGCTACATCGCCTGGATCACGCCCGACCGGGGCGGAAGCCCCCTGTCCGAAGCTCTGGAGCGCTGGTTCGGCCCCGCCGGATGAGGCAGGCCGGCCGCGCAGTCCGCATCCACTCCTCCCAGGAAGTGACCACACCATGCCCCGAATCTCCCCCGCCGACGACTACCTGACCGTTCTCAACCTGTTCACCACCGACAAGCCGGAGAAGCAGGACTCGCTGCTCCAGGAGATGGGAAAGATCGTCGACGCCGCGGCCTACGAGGGCTGGATCTCCTCCACCGTGCACGCCGGTCAGGAGAGCCCCGGCACCGCCAACTTCATCCAGTGGCGCAGCGGCGAGGACCTGGAGAAGCGGTACGCGGGCGAGGAGTTCAAGCACCGCACGATGCCGGTCTTCCAGGAGATCACCACCTCGATCCGGCTGTTGCAGAGCCAGATCGTCTACACCCACCGGCACCCGTCGCAGGGCGACACGACCGAGATCTCGCCGAAGCGCGACGACTACACCGTGATCGAGATCCTCAAGGTCGCCGAGGGCGACCAGGACGAGCTGGTCACGGAGCTGGGCGAGGGCCGCAACTGGCTGGTCGGCGTGCCCGGTTACCGGTCGCACAGCGTCTTCAAGGGACTGCGCGCGCGCTTCCTCGACGGCCCCTTCGCCGTCGTCTACTCGCAGTGGGCCGGCAAGGACGAGTACGACGCCCACCGCAACCAGCCGGAGTCGGAGAAGTCCGAGGCGCGGCTGAAGTCCGAGGCACGCGTCGACGCGCTGAAGACGGAGAGCGACTGGAACGGCTACCGCGTGGTGCACACGCGCGGGGCCGGCGAGTAGTACCACCGCCCCCGCCCAGGACCGGCCCGCCCCGGGCCGGTCCCGGCGCAGCGGTCCCCGGCGCCCGCGCCGGACCCACCC
>NZ_JACEGK010000068.1:0-20508 GCF_056859195.1 Streptomyces sp. NH27 | reverse complement strand
ACCACATGATCACCGGCTCCGTGCCTGCTCTGTTTCCCGGGGAACTTCCCGACCTACACCCGGACATGACGTCACGTCATACGCGAGACCGGCGAACCAGACCGATCCCGAACACGCAATGGCCCTGGGGGGATCCCCCGGGTGAAGTCCGGATTCAGGGGGTGTGACATGCCGTGATGGGCGGTTCACCTGCACATCCGCACCGATGGACAATACATAACGGACACTTCCATCAAAACAGACAGTCTGTCACATTCCGCCATATCGCTGGATGGTGGAAGTTGTCCGATTCAACATCATTACGCTACCTGAGTGAATTTCGGCGATCCCGTTGCGCGATTATCAAGATCCGTGAGATAACCGGTCGCATCCAAACCGGTGGGCCGCCCTCCTCTCCGGGGGGCGTGGCAACCGACGAATATCGCAGAACTGTGCAGGTGAGTCCTGGCCGGCACTTGATCGATTCTGCCCCGGCTGGGCGTCCTCTGGTGACGAAGTGCTGCCCGCATCCGCTCACCAAGGGGAAATATGCGGGATATCCGTCGGCGTCTCCGTCCTCCTCGCCGAAGCTCGACCCATGGTCGGCGTGATCCACGGAAATCTCCACGTCGGATACCTCGAGTCGGGCCCCGAGCGCGGGGCGCTGCGATTTCCGGGTGACGCGCTCCGGCGCGACGCCCGCTCCTTCCCCCGCCAACCCGGTGCCGGTGGGGTTTCCTACCCGTACGCCGCCGTCGCCGAGGGCCCCTCCGCGGTCCAAAACGAGCAGCGGCGATCGATCGACGTGACGTCTGCTTCAGTCGCCCCCGCCCTCTTCAGGCTCCGCGCCTTTAAATGTAATGGATCATGTGCACGAAGCTCAGCGCCCTTCTCATCTGCATTGCGCTCTATTTTCGATCCGAAGCACTGGAGTGCAGCCACCGACCGCTTAACCGGCGTCGAAATCTTGTGACCCCGCACTACCGGCTGGAGAGTGTGATGGATGAACTTATCCGCGTAAGGCTCACCGGTGGCCCGGATGACGCTCCGTCGACCTGGGAGGTGGGCTCACTGGAGGAAAACGACAGGATCGGCATCCTTTGCGGCAACCGCTACGAGCATTTCGAATACGCACACATCAGCATCGAGGGGGATGGTGGGATGCTGCCGGAGTACAAGTGGACATATCGAACGTATATCGCTGAATAGGCGTTCGAAAAACAACGATCCTGCCTTCAGGGGTTTTCAGGCGGGTACAACCGACCGTTCGGAAGGTGATCCAAAATGACGACTCATCTGCTGCCCGTAGGTGCCTTGTGAGCAGGGCAGCATCCGGGTACCACGCCCGACAAGCGCGGGATGCCGTGGTCACCGGTATCGGATGCTGTCTTCCCGGCATCGGACGCCCTGTTTTCAGCTCCTCCGACCTGTGGAAGATCGCCTCTCGCGGAATTTCCTGCCTCACCAAGGGAAATGACTACTACGGCTCGGTAGGTCTCTCCGACGCCATGTTCGAAGAACGCCTTCCCGATGTCCCGCAGTTCTTCGCGCGCCATTACACCGCGGCGCACCGGTTCGGCCTTGTCTCGCTTGTGGAGGCTTGCGCGGACGCCAAGTTGGGCTTGCGATCGGGCGAACTGGGCGAGGCGGCCATCCTGGTCGGGCGCGGCGGCATCGACGCGAACATCGACAGTTACCTCGCCGTTCTGCGAGCCGACCCGGCCAGCATTCCCGCGGCCGAGGCGATGGAACTGTTCGTCGCCGCCGAACAGGCCGTGACCCCTTCCGACGTCGCACTGGTCCAAGGGGCCCTCACATGCTCGAAGGGGCCGAACTTCACGGTGTCGTGCGGCTGCGCCTCATCCGCCGTCCAGATCGGCAACGCTCGGCGCCTCATCGCCGCCGGGGACGTCGATGTCGCCGTCGTGACCGGCGTCGACGTCTTCAGTCTCACGTTGATCCAGAACATCCAGCGCCTGCTGAAAGGCGCGCAGAAGACGTACGAGTCCATGCGGTCGGACGACATGCCCGCCCTGCTGCCCTCCTTCGACTCGCTCATGCGCCCTTACGACCGGCGCGCCGACTGCATCAACCACGGCGAGGGGTCGGTGACCATCGTCATGGAAAGCCGGCAGCACGCGTCCCGTCGCGGAGCCCACCTGTACGGGCAGGTCCTCGCACAGGCCACGACCCGGGACGGGCTGGCCAACCCGCTGGCGAGCGACGAGACGGGCAGAGAACTGGTGACAGCGGTCCGCGGATGTCTCGGCAACCGTCTGGACATCGACGAGGTGCCCTACGTACACGGCGGCAGCGACGGCAACGTGGTGGTCACGGCCTTCGAGGCGAACGCCATCAGAGAACTGTACGGATCGTCCGCGCAGGATCTGCTGATGTCGTCACAGGAAGGCTGCTTCGGCCACAACGGCGCGCCCGCGGGCGCCCTGGGCGTGGCGCTCACGCTGCTCATGATGGAAGACGGCCAGGTCTGCCCCACCGCCAACTGCGAGCAGCCGGCCGGCAACCTCACCTTCGACCCCGTTCCCGGCGTGCATCCCCGGCCCCTCGACTTCGACTACGCACTGAGCTTCAACTACCAGGTGGGCGGAGTGAAGAGCGCCATCCTCCTGGGGAGCGCGGCCTCCTGACACCTTTCGCCCGGGCGACCCGCAGACGGCTGCGGAGGCACTTCGCGGCCACGGCCCGGATACCCCGACGTTCTCGCTTCCCTTCGCATCCAATCGACGAGGAGAACTCCCATGGGCGGCCCTGAACACCTTTCCTGCGACGCGCCCGAACGCGTCGCCGTGGTCGGCATGGGCTGCCGGCTTCCCGGCAACGTCGACTCGCCGGCCGCGCTGTGGCGGCTGCTGGCCGACGGCCGCGAGGCGGTGGGCTCGCCTCCACCGGAACGTGAGGCCCTCTGGGAACAGGGCAGGGGTGGTTCCGTAATCCCGGGACAGCGCAAACCCCTGGAGGCAGGCGGCTACTTGAGCGACGTCGAAGGCTTCGACGCAGACTTCTTCGGTGTCTCCGGTCGTGAGGCCGACGTGCTCGACCCCCAGCACCGGCTGCTGCTGGAAGTGGCGTGGGAGGCCCTGGAACATGCCGGGATGCCTCCGGAGCGGCTTGCCAACTCGCAGACCGGCGTATTCACAGGCCTGAGCTACAACGACTACATGGACCGGCTGGCCGGGCAACCCCAAGAACTCGAGGGGTCCATCCTGACCAACGGCCACTGCGTCGCCGCCGGCCGCATCTCCTACCTGCTGGGGCTGCAGGGGCCCTGCATGGCGATCGACACCGCGTGCTCGTCATCGCTCGTGGCGTTCCACCTGGCCTGCCAGGCACTGCTCCACGGCGAGTGTGACCTCGCCCTGGCCGCCGGCGTCACACTCATGCTCCGTCCCCGGACGACGCGGTCCTTCGCCCGGATGGGAATGCTCTCCCCCTCAGGGCGATGCCACACCTTCGATGCCGCCGCGGACGGCTTTGTGCGCGGCGAGGGTTGTACGGCCGTCGTCCTCAAACGCCTGGCGGACGCCCAGCGCGACGGCGACCGCGTCCTCGCGGTCGTCCGCGGCTCGGCCGTGAACCAGGACGGCCGGTCCGACGGTCTCGCCGCCCCCTCCGCCACCGCCCAGCAGGCCCTCTTCGAGCAGACCCTCGCACGTGCCGAAGTCGATCCGCGAGACGTGGGACTGATCGAGGCGCATGGAACGGGAACACCGCTCGGCGACCCGGTCGAGTTCGCCAGCCTGGCACAGGTCTACGGCACCGGTCACATCCAGTGCGGTCTGGGGTCGATCAAGACCAACCTCGGCCACTTGGAACCGGCCGCCGGCATCACCGGGCTCATCAAAGCCGTGCTGAGCCTGCAGTACGGTCTCATTCCTCCCAACCTGAACTTCGCCCGCTGGAACCCGGCTATCGACGCGGCGAACACCCGCTTCTACATCCCCACCACGCTGACCCCATGGCCGGCGACGGCAACGAGACTGGCCGCGGTCTCCTCGTTCGGATTCTCCGGCACCAATGCCCATGTCCTGCTGGAAGCGGCGCCACCGGGCACGGACCGTACCTCCATGCCGGTCACATCTCCCCACACAGCGGCAGCACCCGAGGTGATCCTGGTCGCGGCCGGATCACCGGCCGTTCTGCCCGACGCCGCCCGACGCCTCTCAGACTGGCTGGACGGCGACGGCGCGAGTGTGCCGCTGCGCGACATCGCACACACGCTGGCCCTGCGGCGCGGCGCAGGCCGAGGACGCCTGGCCGTGGTGGGCAGCTCACACCATGACGTCACCGACGCGCTGAGGTCGTTCGCGGCGGGACACGAGCACCCCGCCGTCGTCACGGGCGCAGCAAGCGTCACCGCCTCGCGACAGCCCGTGTGGGTGTTCTCCGGGCAGGGCTCGCAATGGCCGGGAATGGGACGTGGCCTGCTGGACCAGGAACCCGCCTTCGCGGCGGCTTTGGCCGAGATCGACCCCCTCGTCTTCGCCGAGATCGGGTTCTCGCCACTGGACGCGGTGCGCACGGGCGAACCGATCACCGGATGCTCGCGCGTCCAGCCCGCCCTGTTCGCCCTGCAGATTTCCCTGGCCGCCACCTGGCGTGCCCACGGGGTCGAGCCGGCCGCAGTCATCGGTCACTCCATGGGAGAGGTCGCGGCCGCGGTGGTGGCAGGAGCGCTGTCCTTGCAGGACGGCGTCCGCGTCATCTGCCGGCGCTCAGCCCTGCTCGAAAGGATCGCGGGAGCCGGCGCCATGGCGACCGTGTCGCTTGACCGTGCCGCCGTGGAACGCGAACTCGCCGTGAGCGGCTGTCGGCACGTCTCCGTGGCGGTCCTCGCCGCACCGCAATCCACTGTCGTCTCCGGCGACACCATGGAGGTGGCCAGGCTCATCGAGGGCTGGACCTCCCGCGGCGTCCCCGCGCTGCCCATCGCCGTGGACGTGGCCTCCCACAGTCCGCAGGTCGAGCCGCTGATCGACGAACTCCTCGCGGCCCTGTCCGAGCTGTCACCGATGCCGCCCAAGGTCCCCTTCTACTCCACCGTTTTGGAGGACCCGCTCGCGCCACCGGACTTCGACGGCGCGTACTGGTGCGCCAACCTGCGCAACCCCGTCCGCTTCTCCCCGGCAGTGGCCGCGGCCGCCGCCGACCGGCACACCGTGTACGTGGAAGTCTCCCCGCACCCGGTGGTCACGCACGCCGTGGCGCAAAGCCTCGTCGGTCTGATCGACCACCCGGTCATCCTCCCCACCCTGAGGCGCCACGAGGACGAGCCCGCGACGCTGCGCACCCAGTTGGCGTCCCTCCACTGCGTCGGCGTGCCCGTCAACTGGCTTCCCCTGTACGCGCATGCCGACCTGGCCGACGTCCCCACCACCACCTTCGACCGCAAACGACACTGGGTGGACATCGCCCGACTTCCTGCCGCCGAGGAACAGACCCCCCGTCCGGCGACCGCCCTGCCGGGCCGGCACACCGAGGTACCCGGTGCGCTGATGCGGCACTGCTGGCGGGCGGACGTCGGGACCCAGAGCCTGCCCTGGCTGGCCGACCATCAGGTGCGCGGAACAACGGTGCTGCCCGGAGCCGCCTACTTCGCCCTCGCCCTGACCACGGCATGCGAGATGTTCCAGAGCGACCCGGCCCTGCTGGAGGTCACTGACATCTGCTTCGACGAAATGCTGCGGCTGACCGAGCACAACAAGCTCAGTACGACCGTGACTCTGACCGCCCCGGACCAGGCAACCTGCGAGATCTCCGGACGCGGTGACGACGGGCCATGGGTGAGGTACTCCACGGCAGTGCTCCGCCGCCCACTGTCCGTCTCCCCACGCATCCGCGTGACGTCCATTACCGCCCTCGCCCGCAGGCACCCGATCGCTGTCGATCCCGCCACCTTTTACACCAAACTGCGTGCCCGAGGGCTGGAGCACGGCCCCGCATTCGCCGGAATCACCGCTATGCACACCTCCCCTGAGCACGACAGCTTCTGGGCCCGCCTGGCGGTTCCGCTGGCCGCCCAGGGCGGCGAACACTCGCTGCGGATCCATCCCGTCCTCGTGGACCTCTGCCTCCAGGTCCTGGTCGCGGGACAGGTCATGGCCGGCGGTGAGGGGCTGATCCTCCCCGTCCGGATCGGGGCGGTGCGGGTGCCGGGGGACCCCGCGACCGCTGCGTACTGCCACGCCCGGATCTCGGAGACCACCAAGGACAGCGTCATCGGGCAGGTCCGGCTTCTCGACGACGCCGGCACGGTGGTGATGACGATGGACGGCGTGCGATTCGCCTACCGCCGCACGGAGAGCAACGCAAAGGTCGACCAGTGGTTCCTGGAGGCCAACTGGCACCGGGCAGAGCATCCGCCCGCCGAGCGGACCACGCCCGGGAACTGGCTCGTCATCGGGGAGAGCGACGCAGACACCGCGGCCCTGGTCCGCCTGCTGCACGAGGCGGGGGCCCACGCCGCGGTCTGGGACATGCCTGCGGGCTCCAAGCCGATCGAAGAGGTCAGCGAATCCCTCGAGACGTACCTGGCGACCACGCCGTTCCCCGCGAGCGCGGTGGTGATGCTCTGCAGTGCCCCGTCCGAGGTTGCCGACAGCGCCACCGCCGACGCCGAGCAACGAGTCCGACGGATCCTGACCATTGCCCAGGCAGTCGTTCGCTGCAGCGATCCCCCCCGCCTGTACACGGTCACGCGAAACGCCCGTGCTGTCGAAGCCGGCGAGTGTGTGGACCTCGGACCGGGCGCCGTGCGCGGAGTCATGCGTGTCCTGGCCTGTGAACACCCCCGCGTGCGGCCCACGCTGGTGGACACAGACGGAGGCGACACCGGCCTGCGGAGCGCGGCGGCGGAACTGCTGTGTGACAGCCACGACGACGAGGTGGCCCTGCGCGGCAGCGCCCGTTACATCGCCCGGATCGAACGTGCCCCCGTAGGGGCCTCCGAGCGCGACACGGCCGCCACCACCGCGATGCTCTACGGGGTGGACGGATTCCGCCTCCGGGCGGGAACCCTGGGACACCTCGACAGCCTGGAACTCGCCCTGACCGGACGGCAGGCCCCCGGGCCGGGCCAGGTGGAACTGCGCGTCCAGGCTGCTGGCCTCAACTTCCGCGACGTCCTCACGGCCATGGGGCTCCTGCCGGGCGAGGGCGACATCCGGTACCGCATCGGCTTCGAGTGCGCAGGGGTGGTGTCCCGCGTCGGACCCGACGTGGAACACCTGCGCATCGGCGACCCGGTGATCGCCGCGCATCTCGAAGGCGGCGCCTTCGCGTCGTTCGCCACCGTGCCCGCGACCTCCGTTGCCCCCGTCCCGGCCGGACTCGACCCCGTCAGCGCAGCCGGATTGCCGACGGCCTTCATGACGGCTTGGTACGCCCTGCGTTATGTCGGCCGCCTCCGCTCCGGGGAAAAGATCCTGGTCCATTCGGCCACCGGCGGCACCGGAATGGCGGCGATCGCGGTGGCCCGGCAACTCGGCGCCGAGGTACTGGCCACCGCCGGCAGCGATGTGAAGCGGCGGTGGCTTCGGGGCATCGGTATCAGGCACGTGATGGACTCGCGCTCCCTGGATTTCACCGAGCAGACCCGTACGGCAACCCAGGGTGAAGGCGTCGACGTCGTGCTCAACTCCCTTTCCGGCGCCGCGATTCGCGCGGGACTGGAAGCCCTGCGGCCCTTCGGACGCTTCGTCGAGCTGGGAGTGCGGGACATCGAGGCCGACAGCCTTGTCGGCATGGGCCCGTTTCGGCACAACGTCACCTTCAGCGCCGTTGACCTGATCGGACTCCAGCGCTCCCGCCCGGATGTCTTCGCGGCCATGCTGCGTGAAGTGCTCGACGAATTCACCGAGGGCCGTCTGAAGCCACTGCTCTGCACCACCTACCCGCTCTCTCAAGCCACCGACGCCTTCCGCCTGATGGCCGGCGCGAAGCACATCGGCAAGCTGGTCCTGACCGTCCCCGAGCAAGGCGAAACCAGCGGTGTTCTGCCCCGGATGCCATCCGCCGTACGCGATGACGGCGCCTATATCATCACCGGCGGCCTGCGCGGCGTCGGCTTGGCAACCGCACGCTGGCTTGCTGAGCAGGGCGCGGGCCACATCGTCCTCAACGGGCGTACAGGCCCGTCCCTGAAGGCGGCAAAGACGATCCGGGAACTATCTGCCACCGGCAGCCGGATCTCCGTCGCCCTGGGCGACATCGCGAAAGCGGGAACAGCCGAACGGCTGGTCGCGACCGCCACCGAGGGCCGTACCCCTCTGCGCGGAGTCATCCACTCCGCGATGGTCCTGGAGGATGCGGTGATCGCCAACGTCCGCGACCACCAACTGCGGCGGGTATGGGCTCCCAAGGTCACGGGCGCCTGGAGTCTGCACCGAGCCACGGCCGGCCACCCCCTGGACTGGTTCGTCGTCTACTCCTCGATGGCATCGCTGCTGGGCAATCCAGGACAAGGCGTGTACGCCGCCGCTAACGCATGGCTCGACACCTTCGCCTCGTGGCGAACCCACCAGGGACTGACGACTCTCGCCGTCAACTGGGGCCCTTGGGGGGAAGTCGGTGCGGCAACGGACTTCGCCGGCCGCGGCTACGAGACGATCCCCACGGACAGGGGACTGCTGGCACTCCAACAACTCCTGTCACACGGACGCACCCAGACCGGAGTGATCCCCGGCGAACCGGTCAGCTGGATTCCCTCCGCCGCCAGGCACTCGTCCCTCTTCACCCTCCTGAGCCCGGACAGCGCCCCCTCGGCCGCGAAACCGGACGAATCCCACGACATCCGGCGCCGCCTCAGCGACCTCGCCCCCGGCATGGCCCGGCGCACGGCCCGCGAGACCTACCTGGCCGATCACGTCCGAGGAGTCCTCCGACTCGGCAGCACAACCCTTGACCCCCAAACTCCCCTCAAAGCACTGGGCTTCGACTCACTGCTGTCGATGGAACTGCGGGTCCGTCTCGAAGCCGACCTCAACGTGAAGCTCGAGAACAACTTCGTCTGGCAGCATCCGACGCTCTCAGCACTCGCCACCGGCCTCGCCGAATGCATGGGGCTGAGGCTGAACAGCGCGAATCGGACCATTCCCGGCACCTGAAAGACAGACATCCACGCTGTACCGCGCAAACGCGCGTCCCGCGTGGAGGGGTACTACGAGCTCGCACAATGACTACATGACGTGAGGAGTGCCATGCCTGTCTCTCCTGATCAGGGCGCCACCGCTGGTGGCACCACAGTGACCATCACAGGCACGAACCTCGGCGGGGCGACCGCAGTGAACTTCGGCTCAAGGTCGGCCACCAGCATCACCAATATCTCTCCCACCCAGCTCACCGCCCTCTCACCTTCCGGAACGGGGACGGTGGCTGTGACGGTCACGACCTCTGGCGGCACCAGCAACCCGGAACCCTTCTTCTATCTGGGCGCACCGTTGGTCGTCTCCGCCAGCCCCGATGCGGGACAGTTCGGCGGTGGTAACACCGTCACCATCACCGGCCTGCACCTGGCAACTGCCAGTGCCGTGGACTTCGGGTCCGACACTGGCACGATCACCAGCGTCAGCGACAGCGAGATCACCGTAACGGTACCCACGGCAAGCGGTGTCGGCACCGTTCCGATCACCGTGGTCACCGCGGGAGGCAGCGCCGACGGCATCAGCTACAGCTACTTCGCCAACCCGACGATCACCGCCCTCGATCCCGCCTCGGGGCCGTCGTCGGGCGGCACGGTCGTCACCATCACCGGCACCGAACTGAGTTCGACCGCGCAGGTGGTCTTCGGCCCCAACGCCATTCAAGCGGGTGGGCCAAGCGCCCCGTTCACGGTCGTCTCCGACACCGAGATCGCCGCTGTCGCACCGCCGAATGCAGCAGGCGCAGCTGACGTCATCGTGGAAACCCCCGGTGGCAGCTTCAGCCTGCCCGGCGGCTACACGTACCTCACCGGACCGGGTATCTGACCTCCGACCGGCACCTCAGAACAGGCTCCCGGAGCCGGAGGCCCGCGTCCTCGGACGTGACCCGTATCGGTGCCGCGCGTCGCCCAGCAGCCCGTCCGCCCGACCGGCTGCGGGGCCCGTCGCGCGTCCGCGATGACAGGCAACTGCCGGGTACTTCCTGCTGCGTCGCGAAGCCCGCCACCGGGCGATGGTCTGCCGCAGCGCGAGGTCGCAGCTCGGGTTCGCTGTGCGGCTCGGTACGCCGCGCTTCTTGGGCACCTCCTGGACCACCCCGAGCGCCCCCGCCGAGGTCGCAGGACGACTCGGCCTGGAGCCGGGGGTGTACTGGCCGTTTGCGCAGGGCCAAGCGCACCCGGTAAGACCTGGACGCTCCCGAGTTGACGACCCGCTACCGCACCCTCAACCAGCCCTGCGGGGCCTGGACAAGAGCCTCGGTCTTGGATGCCTGGAGGAAGCCGGACTGCTCCTGGAGACACCGGAGTTCTTCCGGAGCTGGAGCGCGCCCTGGCCAAGAGCAGCCGAAGAACTCTTCCCCGCCGCCCCTGCAGGTCACGGCCCGACCTGGCGCGAGATCGTCCCTACCGTGGGCGATCACGCCGGCGGGCTCGACACACGCGCCTGCGCCGTGGCGCCACCGCGTCCTGTGCCGCCGCATGGCGTGCGCGCCGGGCCCGGTCAAGCCGGCGACATCCGCAAGGCCCTGCTCAACGACCGGCGCGGAATGTGGCGCGCAGCCGCGTCTGCCCTGAAACGCGACCTACCCGGACCCGACCTTCATCGCTGGTGTGCTGACCTCGACGGTGTCCACCGGCGCCTGGCCGAAGGAGTCGCCGAGATCCTTGGTGATCTGACCGACAGGTGGTCGGCGCGCCTGCACAACTCGACGATCTCGGCCTTGAACGAACGGCGAGGCCGGGACATCTTCTTCCCCATGCTTCTCCATGATGGAAACCCTCCCGCGTGCCGGCCCTCTGATCTCGGATGTCCGTCAAACGGATCAACCGACACCACTTCCCAGGGCGTCACCGAAATCTTCCGTGACGGACGCTGTCCGTCACGGACCTTGGGAGCTCGCACGGTGGTACGTGGCACGCTTCGGTCGGCGCGCGCTCCGCCACTCGGGTGATAGGGCGTTACCTCTATTGCCCTGCTGTTCACTCTGGTGGATTACTGATGTGTATCCGATCCGGTGGGCCGCCCATTCCTCTCCGGGAGTGGCAACTGGCCTGCTGTGAAGATCCCGTCTGATCGTGTAGGCAATGGCGCAGTCATGGGCGCCGCAGTTGCGTACCCTCCCGCGCTGAGGATGTAAATCCACCAAGCCGGTGCCCTGTTCACTGCATCGGGCTGGTGGGGCGGCTCACGCGACCTCTCTACGGGGGCGTCATGCGAACAGCCCGAACCGTGCGATCCATCCTCGGCGTATGTGCCCTGACTGTGGGGCTGGCCGCGGTTCCGGCCACGGCACACGCCCAGACCCCTGTGCTCTGCAGCGAGACCTCGTTGGTGAACGCGATCACCACGGCGAATGCGGCCGGCGGGGACACCTTGGCGCTGATGCCGGGGTGCACCTACACGCTCACCGGCTCCCACGGCAGCGGGCCCGGCGGGCCCGTGGGGCTGCCGCCGATCACCACGCCGATCACGCTGCTGGGGATGGGCACCAACATCATTCGTGACCCGAGCGTACCGTCCTTCCGTATCCTCCAGGTCGACGGGGCCGCCAATGCGCCGGGCACAAATGGCCAACTCAGCATTGTGGGAGTCACCATCAGCGGCGGCAGCGCCGTGGCTCCCTACCCGGGCGGCGGTATCAGCAACCTGGGCGGCACGCTCTCCTTGGTCACCAGTTCCGTCACCGGTAACACCGCTGTCGCCGGCGGCGGGATCTACACCGACAACGGAGCCGTATCGCTGACCGCCAGCAGCGTCACCGGCAACACCGCCACCACCACTGGCGGCGGGATCTACGTCAACTCCGGTGGAGTGATCACGCTGGCCAGCAACATCAGCCGCAATTCCCCGGACAACTGTGCTCCGTAGCTACTGCCCCAGCGGCAGCGCCCAGTCCATCAGCCCCGCTGCCAGCCCGACGGCAGGCCACAACATCGTCACCATCGGCGGCTCCCAGCTGGCCACAGCGAATTCGGTACTGTTCGACACCCTGCTGGCCCCGCCCATCATCGTCTCAGACCAGCAGATCACCGCGGCTGTCCCACCCGCCGCCAGTCCCGGTACGGTTCCCATCACCGTCACCACCGCGGGAGGCATCGCCAGTACAATCCTCGCCTACACCTTCGTCGACCCACCGGCGCTTACCGGCCTGAACACCACGGCCGGCACCCAATTCGGTGGCAACGTCATCGAGCTCACCGGCCTGAACTTGGGGACCGCCACCCAAGTGGTCTTCAACGGCGTCAATGCCCAGTTCAGTATCGGAGCCGACAACGCCCTGGCCGCCGTTGTCCCGCCCAGCCCCATCACCGGCCCTGTGGACGTCACCGTCACCACCGCCGGCGGTGCCAGTACTCTTCCTGGCTCCTACACCTACACCTGATGAGGACGGATCACCCGGGGCGACCACACCCCCGGGCCGCCGAACGTGGGCGGCACCGCCGACGCCGTCCGGATCCGGAGGGGTTCGGCAGTACTCGTATCGCAAACTCTGGCCTGGGTACGAGGACGCGGCGGCGGTGTAGGAATGCCGCACGGCTCCATACGGGCCTTGACCATGACACCGGGCTGCGCCTGATCGACACCCTCGCCTCTGTCGCCGACGACTCCTCCCATGACGGCTATGCCTGCCGGCCATCGCAGCCACCAACGACACGCTCCCCGTGGCTATACCGGCGTCCGCGAGATCCACATCGATCACGCTCTCACCGCGACGCTTGACAGCGGAGCGGAACATCGGCGTATGCCTCGTCGTGAGGGACACCGATGCTCTCTCGCCGCGTTCCTGGCGTGCCCGGCAGGCGGCTCGCGCCCGCAGCTCCTGCAGTTCGAGCGTGTCGGCGGGGCTGACCGGTAATCGCGATGGCCTGGCCGTGGTCGGTGACAGCAGCCGGCTCCCGAGTGCCGCTGACCTCTCGCGCGATGGCGCCCAGGCGGGCGCGGACTTCCACGATCGAGTAGGTGGTGCTCTCCGTCGTGCACACCGCCTTTCGGAAGGCGCACATTCTCACCTCGGACGCACTTCGTACGCCATTCGTACGCAGTTCGTACGGTTCATGGGGTAGGATGTGGTTTAGGAGGTGTTCCATGTCCGAGTTGTTCGATGCGGTCGACGCGCTGGTGGCGTCCCGCTCGCCGCTGCCGCCGCCGGCGGAGCGCAAGCGGCTGCGGGCCGCGCACGGGCTGACGATTGACGAGGTGGCCACGGCGCTGAAGGTCCGACGGGCCACGGTGTCCGGCTGGGAGTCGGGGAAGACCGAGCCGCGGCCGCCGGAGCGCGACGCCTACGCCCGGCTGCTGGGGCAGCTCGCGGAGCTCTACCCCGCCGACGCGGCCGCGCCCGTTCAGGACGCCGCGCCGCCCGCGCCCGCTGCGGTGCCGGCCACGTTCACCGCCGCGGCCGCCCCGGTGGAATCGCGCCCGCTGTCCACAGGTCCGGCGCCCGAGGCTGCGGCCATGACTGAACCTGAGAACACCCAGACCCGCCCCGCCTCCGCCCCGGCCCCTGTTGCTGCTGCTCCGGTGGTCGCGCCGCGTACGTCGCCCACCGCCAGGCCGACGTCGACCTCGCCGTCGCCGACGTCGCGGCGGCCGGGTGCGCGGAAGGCGGCGTCGGCCGGAACCCCGGCGGGCGGCGCCGATGTGCGGTTCGAGAACGGGCCGCTGGCGGTCGTCGACGTCGACTCGGATGGGCAGGTGCTGGCGTACTGCACAGGCGGCCTGGTCCTGGACGTGCCCGCCAAGTCGATCCCGGCGCTGGTGGACTGGACCCTCACGGAGGCCAGGCTCGGGCAGCCGAAGCTGTCCGGGCCGGGCAAGCCGGCCGACCCGCTGGTGGTGCTCACCGAGGCCGCGCTCGAGCGCTACGGCCTGCCCGTGGCGCTGTCGGAGGAGGAGCGCCTTGCCGGGCGGCTGCCGGAGGGCCACAAAGTGATCAAGCAGTTGGCCCGCGCGGAATGGAAGCTGACCAAGCGGGGGTTCGGGCCGTGGGCGCGGATCTACCGGCCCGCGACGGGCTCGGAGCGGGCCTGCGTGCAGCTGTGCATCCCGTCCTGGCAGGCCCTGGACAGCCGGCACTGGGGCGCGGCGGGGCAGCTCCCGTCGGCGGAGCTCGCCCGCGTGCTGGGCACCTACGCGGCCCGGGTGATGACGCCGCGCGGCTCCACCGCGGTGACCGGCCTGGAGCTGATGACCGCGCTGCACCCGCCGACCCGCGCCTCGGAGGCCGACGCGACGGGGAAGCGGACCTCCGAGCACAACCCCGGCTCGCTGGGGAAGGACCCGGTCGACTGCGCGCCGTGCGAGGCCCCGGACGGGCACCCGCTGCTGGCGGACCTGCCCAGGTTCCACGTCCGCGGACCGGCGGAGAAGCTGTTTGAGGAGGCGTACGACTGGGCGCGTCCGCTGACCGACACCGAGTGCGCCCGCTCCCACCTGGTGGGCCTGGACGTCAACATGGCGTTCGCGGCCGGGGCGAACGGCCTGATGGTCGGTCTCGGTGCTCCCACGCAGGTCACCAACCCGGTGTTCGACCCGAAGCTCCCCGGGAGCTGGCTGGTCGACCTGAGCCACGTCGACCTGTCGCGGGTGAAGGCTGGCAAGGAGTGGGTGGAGCTGGACGGCTCGCTGCTGCCCAGCCCGTTCACGCCGAAGGGCGAGCGTCCGGACGGGCCGGCCTGGTATGCGACACCGACCGTGGCATACGCGGTGGAGCTGGGCTACGAGGTGCGGCCGGAGCAGGCGTACGTCCGGTACGAGGCCGGCCGGTACCTGGACGGCTGGTACAACCGGCTGCGCGACGCCTACCTCGCCACGATGGCCGACCTGGGCGTGGGCACGGACCTGGACCCGGAGCAGTTCCTGGCGGCGATGGACGGCTACCGCGACCGCGACCCGGAGCTGGCGATCGTCGTGTCCGCGGTGAAGGCGACCGTGAAGGGCGGGCTGGGGAAGCTGCGCGAGCGGCCCCGCGGGGAGGGCTGGCGGCCGGGCGAGCCGTGGCGGGCCCTGGCCCGGCCCACGTGGCGCCCGGACATCCGCGCCGCGGTCATCTCCCGCACCCGGATCAACTTGCACCGCAAGCTGGTCAAGCACGCGGCGTTCACCGGGCAGTACCCGGTGGCGATCCTGTCGGACTGCGTCGTCTACGCCGCTGACGGCGAGAGTCCGCTGGACTTCCTGCCGTACAGGGAGGGCAAGCCGCTGCCCGGCGGGTTCAAGCTCGGCATCAACCCCGGCCTGGTCAAGCACGAGGGCACCCAGCCCACCTGGTGGGGCGAGGACGTCCGCGAGCGGTTCAGCGCCCCGGAACTCAACCTCGCCCGGTACATCAAGGACGGCACCGTCACCGACGCCGACAACGGAGAGTAGGAGCAGACCGGGATGAGCACGTTCGGGGACGGCCTGGACAAGGCGGTGAGCAAGGCGTTCACCCGCCCGACGCCGAAAAGCGCGGGCGCGCGGATGCGGTACCTGGTCAAGCAGCTCGGCGGCACCAAGCCGGTCGCGCAGATGCTGCGGGTCTCCCAGCGCACGGTGGAGCGGTACGTGAAGGACCAGATCAAGCGCCCCCGGGCGGACCTCGCCGCCCGGCTGGAGACCGAGGTCAAGAAGCGGTGGCAGCCGCAGATCCGCGCCAAGGCGAAGGCGAAGGCGGCCAGCAGCGGCGGCATCGTCATCGACACCCGCGCCCGCCTCGGCTACACCGCGCCGATCGGGTCGACCGACCAGGACCGCATCCGGCACCTGACCGTCGCCCTGCCGCCGCTGTACGCCGCCCGCCTCTTCGACGCCCAGGAGGCCGGGGCCACCGACGCGCGGCTCCAGGAGATCGCCGCCGAAGCGCTCAAGGAGGTGTACTTCCAGGACGGCGGCCGCCGCGCCGGCTCCCTGGAGGAGGTGCGGTTCACCGACATCGAGCACCTGGAGTTCGACCTGTAGCAAGCGGCCCCGAACAGCCCGCGAGCCCGGACCAGTTGGTCCGGGCTCGCTCGCGTATCGGCGAGGCCGGCCTGCCTCGATGCCCTGCGGGCGGCGCCATCATAGACTTCAGCGCCCTCTGCGATGTCTGTCCACAGGCAGCTCGTGAGGTCATTGTCGGCATGAGCGATCACGAGCAGCAGCCGGCCCCGGGCCGCGGCAGGATCCTGGCGGCCCTCGCAGCCGCGGAGCGGAAGGTCTTCACCCGGCCCGTTCCGAAATCCGCAAAGTCTCAGGTGAAATTCCTCCTCACGCGCACGAAAGAGTCGGCGAAGGACCTGGCGGCCCGTCTGGGCACCTCACGCCGCACGGTGGAGCGCTACCGCGCAGGCAAGCTGACCAGGCCCCACAAGCGCCTGCGGGCGGCGCTGGTGGAGGAGACCGAATCCCAGTGGCAACCGCAGGTCAGGGCGCAAGCGCGCGAACAGGCGTCCACCTCCAGCGGCATGATGGTGAGCGTCGTCGCCTACTTCGGGTTCACCGCCTCCGGGTCCTCCGACGACGGCCGCGAGCGGTATATCACCACCCCGATCTCACCCACCTACGCCGCGCAGATCCTCCGGCTCCAGGAGGAGGGAGCGACGGACGATGAGCTGCATCCGGGCGTCGCGGAGGCCATAGTCGAGTCCTATTTCACCAAATGGGGAACCCGTGCCGCTGGTCTGCGCGCCGACATGACGGGTCTTCGAATTTAGTGGGGGTACGACGGTGGCGGCTTGACGTTCGGTCACCGTCCGTGATGGGTCTGTGGTGTGGGTGCCCCGGACGCAAGGAGCCCGCGGGCCTTCGTGATCATGGTTGTTGTCTAGGCAACCAAACGCGAAGAACCCACGGGCTTGAGTACTCACGATACCGAGCAATGGTGGGACGGCATCGAGACCTACCTCACCACCGGCATCACCAACGCCGCCTCCGAAGGCAACAACCGCCTCATCAAACTCGAAGCCCGCAACGCCTTCGGCTTCCGCAACCGCACCAACCAACGCCTGCGCTCACGCTGCGCAACCACCCGGCGAAGCCGACGAGAGACCCACCCCACTAAATTCGAAGACCCGAGATGTTGGGCAGCCGCCGGCATCTCCTGTTCACGACCGGAGGATTTTCACATTCGGAGGCGAAAAATCCGATTCCACGGAGAGTGGCATAAATTGGATCACCGCCGACAGGGAGGGGGATTTCCACGAGAGGGACGTCACGTCAACGGGCATGAAATTTTGGACAAATTGTCTAAAATCATCACAAATTCTGGACTTTGGCGCTCCGCTTGCGTGACGCGCTGTCATTTTTTCGCCGCTGGAATCACCCTTGTCCGCCTTGGGTGCAGTGGCTACTGTCGTCGGGTCGATTCGCAAGAAGATGCGCCGCGGGGGCATTGGCCGGCAAGGTGCATTTTCGGAAAGAGGGGGAATGAAGTTATCTAGAATTGCACCGATTGCAGCACTCGGCATAGCTTTCTCTGTTGGCGCGATAATACGGCTTCTGCCACTCCGCCCACACCGCACGAAACGCTCTCGGCTCACGCTCCGGTGGCCACCGGCAAAGGGAAAGCCGCAAAATCCGCGGATGGCGATGACATCTGGTGTACGTCGTACCTCGACAAGCCGTTCTTCAACACCACGACAGGCCCGCTGTATGCCCAGCAGGAGTGGGGAACGTGTAGCACGCCCGCACCTCCTTCTTGCCGCATGAAGACCGCTCTTGCGAAAGACGGCCCCTATGGTTCGTACCTGGTGACGGGCTGGGCGGACACCGGCTGGTTCCGCTGCAGCGGAGCTCCGCAGAGCAAGGGGTACAAGTGTCAGGGGCGCAGCGTGAAGAACACGTTCTGGACGGAGGGATCACTTGCGGTCGAGGGTGGAAACGGCGACTCCGGAGCAGGAAAGTCCCTGACCGTCGGGTGCGGCTAGCGGAGACGGCGGAAGCGGCGGCACCACGTTGCGTATGAGGATCCGCAATTAACGGCGGGTCCCTGAATCCTTCAGGGACCCGCTGCCTCTCAAAATTGGGTGTCGGCCCGAGCGATAAGCATCGTAGCCTCCAAATTCGGAGTCTCGGCATCGCCCCAGAAAGGCGTGGCGACATAATCCTCCGAGCGCGAATCCATCATTTCTTCCGCTGCTTCGGATTCGTCCTGACTCGACTCAACAACAAATCGATTTCCGGTGGGATCTTCCATTACAACCTCTCCCACCCCCCACCCTCGGTGAATTTTCTTGACCACCGTCGCCCCCAGCTCCAAAAGTCGCCCTACCTCGTTTTCAAGCGATCTCCCCGGATCGGGCACAAATCGAAGCGGGCCGTGAAAGCCGCCATGCTCTCCGTTGCCGCTCTCCATGAAGAAGAGGTCCGCCGAATCACTACCCCCTGAAAGGCTAACTGCAACGCCAAGGCCGGTGCTTGCGATCGAACTGTGCAGGGCCGCGATCCAGAAATCAACGCTGCGGGCAGGATCTCGACCCTCGATTACATAATGCCGAAGACGCATGCCTGCAAATATATGACGAATCATCGACTTACTACAAGGCGGCCGAAGCGCAGCGGGAAGACCCGCATCACCACCGACTCCACCGCCTACACCGTCATCATCTCCACCCCTCAGGACCTCATCGACTCCGACGACGACGGAAGAGCACCCTGCCCGTACCCAGAGATGCCGCCCCCCTTGCCGCCTGCCTGCGGGACGCACCCGGAGCGGACGCTCTCTCCGTACAGGCTGGTGTCTGCGGACGTTCCAGCTGTCGCCTTGAGGTCATCCCCGCCTGGCCATGGCTTCCTGGTGTTGGGCGTTCAGGTGTCTGATGGCCGTTGCGAGAGCCGGTTTGTCGGATAGGTCGATGTTCTCGGGACTGGCGGCGTGGGCTACCAGTCCGAACATGCGGTGCAAAATCCTGCTCTCGTGGCGTATCCGTTCCCATTCCTCATCCGGCACGACGCCGACATCGGGGTCCTCCTGGAACCGGGAGTCCTCCGCCAGGCAGGCTCGCAGCGCGGTCGGCCAGGCCGCGTGAGAGGGACCGGGAGCTTCGCAGTCCGCGGCCCCAGCCCAGATCTTCTCGGTGATGACCACCGCGCTGGTGATCCGTGATCCAAGTGCTCGACGGAGACGCTGTTCGAGGTCGTCCAGCGCGGCCAATGCTCCGGCGAGCCGCCGGATCGACACCCCGTGGAGCAGCGCCCAGTCCTGCTCGGCGCGTCGACCGCGGTGCTGCCGCAAAAGTTCGACCCGCTCGCTCTGGGTCCGGACCGGTGTGCCGGCCGGTCTGCTGACCGAGCTGTTCAGCTGGAGATGGCGTCGCTCTGCGGACTGGCGGCTGCGCATCTCCAGAGCGTCGGCGATGCGCCGCCAGGTCGTCTTGTGCATCCGCGCCTGGGTGATGAGGATCCGCTCGTCTTGGTCGAGCTTGTCCCGCAGAATACGGATCACCTTCAGGGCCGCGAGCACGTCGTTGCTGCTGGCGTCCTGGATCAGCAGACCTTCGGCGTGGCGAACGATCCGGTCGTAGCCCCGCGAAATCTCGTGAAGTGTCCTGCTGCCCTGTACCCGGCGGATCCCCGACTCCAGCAGACGAGCCCAGGCGTCTTCCCTGTCGAAGATCGAACCGGGTTCCTGACCCTGGTTTGGTCGTCCTCATGACGACTCCAACCGTCGACTGTCGGACGACATGTTGGCTGCGGACGGTGGGTGCCGGACCCCGCTGAGCACGAACTGGCCGAACTGGTAGCCCGCGTGTACGCGCCCAATGATCATGGTTGCTCTACGGGGCTGTGGGCTGGACTGATCATGTAGTTGGTTCGGTTGCCTTTGCCGTGGGGTGGGCCGGGGATCGGTGTCGACGCGTGGGTGCGGTGGTATCTGATCTGCGTGTTTTGGTTCTGGTCAGGTTTATCGGCTGGGCATTCATGATCATCGGGTGGCTGAAAGGGTGGAATCGTCTGCTCGCGGGGTTGGGCTGTCATGGCCAGCGGGGTCTGCTGGTGGTTAGGGCTGTTGTAGCCCTGTAGTGGTGTGGGTCCGTGGATGCCGAGGGTGGTGAGGAGGTGTTGTTGGTGGGGGTGGAGTTGGTTCCAGGCGCGTTGCTGGGTGCGGATCCATTTGGTGGTGTTGTTGGGCAGAGGGTGTCCGGTGGTGTGGTGGGTGTGGGCTTGGTGGTAGCTGTGGTTCCAGTTGGCTCGCCAGGGTGGGTTCCACCAGGGGTCGAGTTCGGTGAGTTGGGCGTCGTGGAGCCAGGGTTTTCCGGTGCGTTTGCGGTGGTCGTGGGCGGCTCGGCGTTGTTGGTACAGCCACCAGCCGAGGGGGAAGCCGTCGTGTTCGGTGCGGTAGCCGGCTGAGGTGAGGTTTCCGTGCTGGGCGGCGAAGGCGCGTGCGTAGGGCAGGCCGGCGGCGAGGGAAGAG
>NZ_JACEGK010000067.1:0-20597 GCF_056859195.1 Streptomyces sp. NH27 | reverse complement strand
TCGCACTGCGGTCCCAGGGGACCGCCGAGGTGAGCCGGCCGGGGTCGGGCTGGGCCGGCACCTGCCGGGAGTTGATCACATACAGGCCCTTGAGCAGGCCGGCGACACCGGCCGCAGCGTCGGTGTGGCCGAACACCGCCTTGTTGGAGCCCACGTACAGGGGCCGGCGGCCCGGCCCGCGGTCCCTGCCGTAGACCTCGTCCAGCGCCATGAGCTCGACCTGGTCGCCGAGCGGGGTCCCGGTGCCGTGGGCCTCCACGTAGTCGAGGTCCGACGGGTCGAACCCGGCGATGCCGAGGGCGGAGCGCAACAGTTCGGCCTGGGCGAGTCCGTTGGGCGCCGTGATGCCGAGGCTGCGGCCGTCGTGGTTGACCGCGGAGGCGCGCAGGACCCCGTAGATCCGGTCCCGGTCGGCGACGGCGTCGGACAGGCGCTTCAAGACGACGACGCCGCAGCCGTCACCACGCAGGATGCCGTCGGCGTCGGCCGCGAACGGGCGGCACCGCCCGGTCGGCGAGATCGCGCCGATCCGGCTCATGAAGACGCTCAGCTCGGGGGTGATCATCAGGCTGACGCCGCCGGCCAGGGCGACATCGCTCTCGCCGGATCGCAGGCTCTGGCTTGCCAGGTGCACCGCGAGCAGGGAGGAGGCACAGGCGGCGGTGACCGAGGCCATGGGCCCGCGCAGGTCGAAGGCATAGGCTAGCCGGCCCGCCACGAAGCTGAACTCGTTCCCGCTGGCGTAGTGCGGCCCGATGCCGGTGATGCCGAGCGTCTTGGTGTGCAGCGTCGCGTAGTCGGGGGCGAACATCCCCAGAAACGCCCCGGTGCGGGTGCCGCGCCAGGCGTCCGCGGGCCGGCCGGAGTCGGTCATCGCCTCCCACGCCACCTCCAGCATCAGCCGCTGCTGGGGATCCATCGCACTCGCCTCACGCGGCGCGACTCCGAAGTAGGAGGCGTCGAACCGGTCGATCTCCTCCAGGAAGCCTCCGACGTGGCTGGCCGTGCCCGGGCCGGCGCCGTCGGGGGCAGCGTCGCCGCGGTCCCAACGGCTGGCGGGGACGTCCTGGAAGACGGGGGACCCGGAACCGAGCACCGCGCCGAAGGAGCGGAGGTCGCGAGCACCGCCGGGGAACCGGCAGCCGATGCCGACGACGGCGATCGTCGTGGTGTCCGGGCTCGTCAGCGGTCGTTCTGCCATGGAAAATACTCCCTGCTCTACAATGATCTTCCGCAGTCCGGCATCGGAATTCCGTGGTGGGATACCGGAGAGGGCGACCGATGGATGAGCCGCAGCGCTCGGGGTCTGGATATGTCGTCGTCTGGGTGGCGGTGGGCGCCGCGCCCGGCGGCGGGGCGCTCAGCCTGGATCAGCGCGCCGGGCGGTACCGCCGGGCGCGGGCGGCTGCGCACCACGTCGGCCGGCAACTGGTGGCGGCGTACACGTCATGTGCGCCGGACCGGCAGGTCTGGGAGCGCGACGGGCGGGGACGCCCACTGATCGTCGAGCCCGGCGGCCTGCATGTGAGCCTCAGTCACGCCGACGCCGTGGTGGCGGCCGCCCTGGCGTGGGACGCTCCGATCGGTGTGGACGTCGAACGGCTGCGACCGCTGGCTGATCGCGGCGCGCTGGCCCGCACGGCCCTGTCCGCGGCCGAGCAGCAAGCCGTGGACGAACTGCCGGAAGCGCTCAGGGACGCCCAGGTGCTCCGCTTCTGGACCCGGAAGGAGGCCGTGGCGAAGGCCCTCGGCAGCGGGCTCGCCACAAACCTGCGCGGCATAGTCACGACCGCCCGTGGCGCCGTGGTGTCGCTCCCGGAGGTGTGCGGCGACATCTCCTCGTGGTCGGCGGCCGATCTTCCGGTTCGGGACGACGTGATCGCCTCCGTCGCGGTACGGGCGCCGAGCGTTCGGGTGGTGACCCGGACACTCGCACTGCCCGAGGACGGCGGCTGAACCGTCCTGAGTGGCGGTGCCGGCGCGACCGGCGCCGGCCGCCCGGTGTCGTGGCCGGAAGGCTCGGCCGGGTCCTCGGCGTCCGGCAGACGACGGACGGCCGCCCCCGTACCGGGCGTCACGAACCGGTGAGCCATCATGGCCACAGCGTTAGAAGGCCGGAGCCAGGATCGGGGCGCGGAGCGTGCCCAGGTAGGGGTGCCACAGGTGGGACGGGTCGTTCTCGACGGCGGTCACGGTCTCGCGCATCACACGCAGGACGTCCGGCTCCCCGTCGTCGTAGAGGTCCCCCTGCAGCAGGCGGAGGACGTCCAGCCGGTACTTCGGGTCCTGCACGAACGTGGTGAACAGGATGTTCAGCCGGTAATAGATCGAGATGAACTCGTACCAGTTGCGGACGCCGTTGCGGATCGTCTTCTCGTAGGTGGCGAACCTGGCCTGTGAGAAGTCGTCGGCGTCGATGGCCGTGATGATGTCGTGGCACGCCAGCCGCGCGCTGTTGAGCGCGACGCCCACACCGCTGGAGAAGATCGGGTCGACGAACCGCGCTGCGTCGCCGATCAGCAGGTACCGGTCGCCGCAGATCTGCCGCATGGCGTAGCTGTAGTCGCCCTCGACCTTCAGGGGCGTCACCTGCTCCGACTTCCGCAGCGCCTCGTACAGATCAGGCCGGCTCTCCACGAAGCTCCAGAAGAACTTCTCGCGGTCCATGTTCGCCTCGGCGAACTGGTGCTTCTGGGTCACCACCCCGATGCTGGTGACGGTGTCGGAGATGGGGATCTGCCAGACCCAGGTGTCGCTGATCGGCAGGAAGTGCACGTAGATGTAGTCGTGCTTCTCGGCGCTGTTGGCGGCCGCGGCCCGGTCGAGGCCCTCGAACCAGGCGTGGATGGCGTACTGGTCGAAGACCGGGTCCGCCTCCTTGATCCCGAGCTGCCGGCCCAGCATGGTCTGGCGGCCGGAGGCGTCGACAACCATCTTCGCGGTGACATCCACCTCGCTGGGGCCCATCTTGCAGGTCAAGGTGACCTTCTCCGGGTCGTCGAAGTCGACGCGCATCGCCCGGATCCCCTGGAACACCTTGGCGCCCAGGCTTTCGGCGTGCTTGAGCAGGATGAGGTCGAACCGGCCGCGGTCGACGTGGAAGGTGTAGTCCCGGTCGACCCCCGGCTGCGGGCGCTCGCTGAACAGGACGTCGGCCACGCCGAAGTCGTGCTCCAGGGTGCCGGCTTGGGTGGAGGAGACGTTGGCCGTCTGGGACGAGGTCCAGGCGGCGCCGTACTTGCGCGGGAAGCCGGCCGCCTCGACCGGATCCATCGCCCCGGTCTCCAGTAGCACCCTCGTGGTGGCCGGGACCAGCGACTCGCCCACATGCGGCCGGGGAAAGTTGGCGCCCTCGAACACGGCCACCGACTTGCCGGCCTTGGCGAGGTACGCGGCGGCACTGGAGCCGGCCGGACCGCCGCCGACGATCACGACGTCGTAGTCGACACTCATCGTTGTCAGAAGCCTTCCGCGGGGGCGGTCATCAGACCGGTGACGAGGTTGCTGATGGCGGCGATGTCCCGGAAGTTCGCCGCGTTGATCGACGCCAAGGGCACGGCGACGTGTATCTCCTCCCGCAGGAAGTTCAGTAGGAGCGCGCTGTTCATCGAGTTGAGGACCTCCCACTCCAGCAATGGGGTGGACTCGGTGAGCTCACCCTTCGGGTCACCGTCGAGAAAGCTCTCTTTGATGAAGGTCGTAATCCGCGGTGTGACCTCATCGAGGGTCATTACGCCCGCCCTTTCCGTTACGTGGTGGGATGTCACAAGATCCAGTTCATGGACTGCTCGGCCCCAGGCCGCCGCCGGCGCGCGCCTTCAGCGCCGGGCGGTCGATCTTGCCGTTGTCGTTCCTGGGCAGCGGTGAGAAGATCCGCACCTCGTCGGCCACCATGTAGCGCGGCAGGTGCTGGGCGAGGTACTGCCGCAGGGCCAGGACCCCGAGGTCGCGGCCGGACCGCGGAGCCGCGAACACCACGAGGCGGGTGTCGAGTCCCTCGCCCACCGCCACCGCGGCGGCCTCCGCCACGTCGGTGTGGTTCTCGAGCACGGACTCCACCTCGCCGAGCTCGACCCGGTGCCCGCGGATCTTCACCATCTGGTCGCGGCGCCCGAGGTAGTCGAACGCGCCGCCGGGCAGGACCCGCACCAAGTCGCCGGTACGGTAGGGGCCGCTCTGCGGCGGATGACCCCAGTACCCCGGCATCACCGTGGGGCCCTCGACGAGGAGTTCGCCCTCCTCGCCGGTGGCCGCGACTCCTCCGTCGTCCCGCAGCGCCCAGACCCGGTCGCCGCTGGCCGCGATCCCGATCGGAACCGGTCGGTCGCGGTCCAGATCCGCCTTCGTGACCTTGTGGAAGGTGCACACGTTGGTCTCGGTCGGGCCGTAGAGGTTCACCATCCGCGCGCCGGTCCAGTCGGCCAGGTCGCGCAGCTGCGTGATGGGGAACGGCTCGCCGGCGAACAGCACGGTGTGCAGTGCGTCCGGCGCGGGACGGTCGAGGAGCCCGCCGTACCGCATCATGACCGCGAGGGCGGACGGCACCGAATACCACACGCTGATCCGCTCCAAGTGGAGGAACTCGACGAGCTGCGCCGGCGCGAAGGACAGCTCGGGGGGGACGAGGTGCACCGACGCGCCGGCGCGGAATGCCACGTACAAGTCCAACACCGACAGGTCGAAGGCGAACGGCGCATGGTTGGCGAACCGGTCGTTCTCCCCCGGTGCCACCAGGTCGTGCGCCCAGTCGACAAACGCAAGGGCGTTGCGGTGGGTCAGGCGCACGCCTTTGGGCGTACCGGTCGACCCTGACGTGTACAGGATGTACGCGAGATCTTCTGGGGTGGTGTCGACAGCGACCGCCGGCGCCGGGTCGTAGGGGCCGTCGAGTTCCTCGCAGCGGACGTCCGGGCCCAGCTCGCCGGAGATTCGCGCGATCCGCGAGCGGTTCGTCACGACGACCCGCGCCGCGCAGTTCCGGGCGATGGTCGCGACCCGGGTCACCGGGCTGCTGCCGTCGACGGGCACGTAGGCGGCGCCGAGCCGGAGGACGGCCTGCATCGCCGCGACCGTCTCCGGGCTCTTGGCCGCCCAGAGCACGACCCTGTCGCCGTGCCGGACGCCCCGGCGCTGCAGCCTGGCCGCGATCGCGTCGGCCGCGGCGTCGAGTTCGGCGTAGCTGACCGCGCCGGACGGCCCGCTCACGGCCGACGCGCCGGGCCGGCGCGCGGCGGCCTCGATGACAAGTCGGTGGAGGCTCACAGCCCTTCCTCCCTCGCGATGAGTTCCAGCTGGATCTCGGTCGTCCCGGAGAAGACGGTGGTGGGCAGGCAGTCCCGCAACTGTCCCTCGATCCCGGTGTCGGCCAGGTAGCCGGCCGAGCCGAACAGCTGCATGGCGTCGAGGCTGTTGGCGACCGCGGCCTCCGACACCGCGGTCTTCGCCATGGCGATCGCGCCGATGTCCGTACGGCCCTGGTCCAGCAGCCAGCAGGCACGGTGGAGGAGCAGGCGCGCGCCCTCCAGCCGCTGGCGCATCCGGGCGATCCGGTGCGACACCGCTTGGAACCCGGTGAGCTTGCGCCCGAACTGGCGCCTGCCGGTCGTACGGTCCACACACTCGGCCAACTGCCGCTCCATCAGCCCCAGGTACGCGGCGAACAGGCAGCCGCGCTCCCACCCCATGGAGTGCTGGAAGATCGCCCCGCCGCTGCCCTCGGCCCCGAGCAGAAACTCGGCCGGTACGACGCAGCCCTCGAACCGGACCCGCGCCGCCAGGCAGCCGTTGAGTCCCATCTTCCGCAGCGGTGGGCCGACGACGAGGCCGTCGAGGTCCCGCGGCACGGCGAACGCCGAGATACCAAGGAAGCCAGCCGACGGGTCGGTGACCGCGTAGGTGACGAACACGTCCGCGATCGGGGCGTTGCTGACGAAGGACTTCTCCCCTTCGAGCAGATACCCCTCGTCCGTGCACGTGGCGGTGGTCCGGATCCGTCCGACGTCCGAGCCCGCCTCGTCCTCGGTCATGGCGTTGCCGGCGATCAGGTCGCCCGCCGCCATGCCCGCCAGCAGCCCCCTGGCCTCGTCCGTCCCGAACTCCGCGACGGGCACCGCGCACGACAGCAGGTGCGCCGCGACCCCGAAGACCAGGCCCATGTCGGGACAGGAACGGCCGAACGCCTCCAGTCCCAGCGCCGTGTCCAGCGCCCCCAGGCCCGCGCCACCGTGCTCCTCGGGCAGGCACAGCCCCGTCAGGCCAATGCCCGCGGCGTCCTTCCAGGCCACCCGCGCCGACTTCGGGTCCGTGGAGGTCTCGTGCTCGGCGAACCGCTCGGCGACGGCCGCGCTTGTACGGGCATAGTGTTCACGCTGACTCGGTGACCAGTCGAAGTCCATCAGTCGCTTTCCGGTGCGTATTCGAGCGCTGCCAATTCAATGCCATCTCGATGGCCGTACTCAGAAAACGACGGTGCCGCGACAATATACCGTTCTGGTCCGACGCATTCGGCAACAATAGGCTCCCGGCGGGCGAACCCCAACCCTTACCGCACCCTTAAGCGGCGGATGACGCAGTTAGGGGGACCGTAGGGGTGCCAGTAGGGGGCAATCCCCGTATCGTCCGCACGTGCGGCGGTGCGTAAAGGTCGGATAACGCGCGCTCCCATACCGGGAAGCGCCCCGTCAGGCACGACCCGCGTCCTGCCGTGCCCCGGAGAGCACCGACGAGATCACGTCGATCGCTCCGGCCCGGCAGCCCTCCAGATAGAAGTGGTCGCCCGGGAAGATCCGCAGATCGAACCGGCCGGTCGTGTGCTGCGACCATGCCGCCGCGTCATCAACGGCCACCTTCGGGTCGCTGTCGCCGACCATCGCGGTGACGTCGCAGGACAGCGGGGGCACGGCCTCGAACCGGTACGTTTCGATGGCCGTGTAGTCGGCGCGGATCGTCGGCAGAACGAGGTTCAGCAACTCCTCGTCCGCCAGGATGCGCGGGTCCGTGCCGCCCAGCGCCCGCATCTCCGCGATCAGCGCGGGCGTGCTCGCCCGGTGCAGCTCCTCGTGCCGGACGACGGAGGGCGCCCGCCGGCCGGAGACGAAAAGGTGCGCGGGGCCAGTCCCCTCCTCCCTCGCGATCCGGGCGGCCACTTCGAACGCGAGCACCGCTCCCATGCTGTGGCCGAAAAACGCGTATGGCTCCACCAGCCGCGGACGGATCGCCGCGTGGATGCGGTCGGCCAGGTCGGGGATGCCGCGGGCGTGGGGCTCGCCGGCGCGGTCCTGACGGCCCGGATACTGCACGGCCAGCGCCTCGATGTCCGCCGGCAGCAACCTCGACCACGGGTAGAAGTAACTGGCCGCGCCGCCCGCGTGCGGGAAACAGAACAGGCGCACACCTTCCGGTGCCTGGCGGTAGACGCGGACCCAACTGTCGCTCTCGGTTTTCTCCACTGCCGCCATCCTCCTGAGCCCAGCAAAAATAGCCGATTCCTCATCAGTGTCCGACTCTATCCCCTGCCATAATCCAGCGAACCCCTATCAGGCCCCTATTGTCACCGTCCTGCATTGCCCGGTGTTGACGGCGCCCCTAATCTCGGACTAACGGCGTGGCAGCGAACACCGCAGGCGGGATGGGCGAATGCTCAGCATGGATGAAAAAACCGAACTACTGACCCGGCGGTGGCGCTTCCCTGACTTGGCCGACGAGGCCGCCCTGGCCCGACTGTGGGGGCTGGCCGCGGCCCAGGGTTGGTTCGACCTCGACGGCCTCGCCGCTGCCGTCGCACTGGTCCGGGCCACCGGGGCGGTGGCCTGCCCGCTGCCGGTCATGGACGGCTTCGTCGCCGCTGGCCTGCTGGCGGGGACCGGGCGGCTCACGGCCGGCATCGCAGCCGGTGACGTCCGGATCCTGGTGGCGCCGGCGGACCCGGCGGCCGCGACCGCACCATTCATGGAGGGCGGGACGGCCGCCACGCACGTCCTGCTGCTACCGCCCGGCGGCGGGTGCGCCTCGGTCCGGCCGGTGGAGTTCGCCGTTCCGCAGCCCGGACTGGCCTCGCCCGCCTGGGCCCGGCTGCACCTGGGCGCGCCGGAGGCCGTCGTCGACGTCGGTCCGGAGCAGGCCGGCCGGGCCCTGTGCCTGCTCAGGCTGGGCCTGGCGACGCGAGCGATGGCGGCCGCCCGGCAGACGCACGACCGGTCGGTCGCCCATGCGAAGGTCCGCCGGCAGTTCGGCCGGGCGATAGGCGGGTTCGGCGCGGTCCAGCAGCGCACGGCAACCCGCCAGATCGAACTCGTCGCGGGCGAACTTCTCATCGATGACGCAGTCCGCAGGCACGCCGCCGACGCGCCGGACCGGATCCTGGCCATGGAGCTCGCGGTGTCGCACGCGGCCTCCGTCGCCTCGCGCATTCAGATCAGCGCACACCACACTCTCGGCGCCGGCGGGTACATGGAGGGGCACGATGCCCCCTGGTTCTTCCGCCGGGTCCATGCCGACATCGCGCTGCTGCCGGCCTGTCCACCGCCGTGCGGAACGGTCGCCGACATCCTGATCGCGGCCGCGGCCGGCCTGCCCGCCGTGGATTCCACCGCACAGGCGGCGGCGATGCGCGAGGAGGCCCGCTCCTTCTGCGCCGAGAACCGGACCCCGGTGCGGCTGTTCGCCAAGAGTGACGACCCTGCCGTGGTGGCGGCGATGGCCGCACGGAAGTGGTTCGGGATGACTTGGTCCGCCGCCGACGGCGGCCGCGACGCCACCGTCGCCGAGCAACTCGCGGTGCTGGACGAGACCGCCTACCACCAGCTGCCGGCGGCCATCGCGATGGCCGCGGTGCCGGTGGTCGGCGATCCCATCGCCGAGTACGGGACGGCCGAGCAGAAGGCGAGGTACCTGCCCCGGATCCTGGACGGGGCACTGACCTTCTGCCTGGGCTACAGCGAGCCCGAAGCGGGCTCCGACCTCGCGTCGCTGACCACGACTGCGATCCGGGACGGCGACGACTGGGTGATCAACGGGACGAAGTCCTGGATCGCCAACGCCCACGCCGCGGAGTACATCTGGCTGGCGGTGCGCACAGACGTGGACGCGGCCCTGCCGCTCGCCGGCATCAGCATGTTCCTGGTCCCGATGGCGGCCGCCGGGGTCAGGACGGAGCCACACCAGGCCCTGTCCGGGCAGACCTGCTGCACGGTGCGTTTCGACGACGTCCGGGTCGGCGATGGTGCGCGGGTCGGGCCGGTCAACCGCGGCTGGCAGGTCATCACGGACACACTCGCCGGCGAACGCCTGCATCTGGCGGGCGAACTCGCCGGAATGTCCCGACGGCAGCTCGACGAAGTGCTGGCGGCCGTCCGGTCCGATCCGGGCGGCGCGCCGCCCGGATCGGACCGGCGGGCCAGGCTGAGCACCATGGCCGTCCAGGTCCAGGCGGTGAACGTGCTGCTCGCCGACGCGGCCAGGAAGGCCGAGTCCGGCGCCGCCCACACCGCCCGCCTCGCCTCGGCGATGGCCGGCGTGCAGGCCGCGGAGGTGGCCGAACAGCTCAGCCGGGACGCCCTGGACATCCTCGGCCCGGCGGCGGCGCTGTGCACACCGGACGCCCCCGGCGCGGGAATCCTCGAGCAGGGCCTGCGACTGTCGGTCCTGGCTTTCCTGGGCGGCGGAACCAACGACGTGCAGCGCGGACTGATCGCCCGCGGCCTCGGCCTGAACTGACCGGCCGGGGGCCGCCCGGCGGATCCGCCGGTACGCGGCGTCGCACCCCGGCCGGAACCCTGGCCCTGCGGCGCCCAACGCGACCACCACAGTGGACCTGGGCTTCACCGGACCAGGCCGAACGACCCCGACGTCCACCGACCACGCAAAGACCCGCCTGATCATCGCCACGGCTTCGGCTTCCACTCCGCCGAAGCCATCATCGCCTTCGTCATGCTCACCCTCGCAGCAGACAAGCCCACCCTCCCCGGCCGTCAACTCGCAACCCGATGACCCACACTTACGGCAGGAGAGCCGAATTTCCCGTCTGGGTCACGGGCAGCCCCATCGCCGCGGGCAGCACCATCAAACTCCAGAAGGACGCCGCCAACACGGCCGCCGTCTACGACGTCGACTCCGTCGATCTGGAAAAGGTCGGGCCCGCGCTGACCCAGCTGGCCAACTCGCTGTCCGTGGTCGGCTACGGCGCGGGCCCGAACTTCGGGACCGATTCCACGGTCGCCATCCAGAACACGGTGAACGCGGCCCGCTCGCAGGGGAAGTCGGTGTGGATTCCCCAGGGCAGGTATCTGACCAACAGCCTGGCACCGACGCCGCTGGACTTCACCGGGGTCAAGGTGCAGTGCGCCAGCATGTGGTATACCACCCTCTACCGGAAGGTTCCACTGCCGACGCCCGCCGGGTGGCGCTCGGAGGTCCTGGTCGACTCGGGCACCACGCTGACGGACCTTCAGATCGACACCAACGCCATCTGGCGCAATGTGGGCGGCGACGGCGGTTCGGACTACGGAATCAACGCCAGCGGTGCCGGCGGCTGGCTGGTCGACCGGATCTGGACCCGGCATGTGGACGCGAACTGGCTGTCGGGCAGCAACGGCGTCATCGAGAACAGCCGCACCGCGGACACCTACGGCGACGGCTTCAACGTCAGCAACGGCAACACGCCGAACCCGGACAAGCTCGGCAAGAACATCACGGTCCGGAACAACTTCGCCCGGAACACCGGTGACGACTCCTTCGCGACGTATTCCGACGCCGGCGCCGGCGGCACGAACACCCAGGTGGACGGCACGAAGATCCTCAACAACACCGCGATCGCGCCCTGGTGGGCCAACGGCATCCGGGTCGCCGGCGGCGAGAACATCCAGGTGAAGAACAACCTCGTGAACAGCGTGTCGTCCAACAGCGCCATGGACATCGGCGTGTACGGCGACACGGGGAACCCCCTGACGTCGGTCACGGTCAGCGGGAATGTCCTCCTCGGCGGCGGTGGCTGGAATGGCACCCGGCACGGTGTGCGAATCAGTTCCCCCCGAGTACCTCGCTGTTTCCGACCGCCCACTCGAACGTCACCATGACCGGCAACACCCTACGTGGCTCCCTTCGCGCGGCCTCTACATCGACACGGTGCGCGACAACATCACGCTGACGAACAACACGATCGACCATCCGGCAAAGCAGGGAATCTGGATCGCGTCGGGCGTCACCGGCACTGGCACCGGCACCGGCACCGGCACCGGCAGCTTCACGGGTAACACCGTGACGAACCTGCTCCCGGGGCAGGTCGCGACGCAGAACGACTCGTCGTCAACGTTCAAGATCTCGGGCTGAGCGCACCGGCCCGGCCCCACCCGTCAGTTCGCGGTCGAGCATGCGCTCCGGTTCCCCCGGACGCGCGCTCGATCATGTGCGCCGCACAGTTGGCGGCCGGCTGCGGCAACCCAACGACGGTGCCGTGGAAGGGAGTTGTGCGCGTACGCCCTCACCGGCTGCCCACCGGCACGGTCGTTCTGCCGACCGGCTCCCGGCCCGGGAAGCACCCGGCGTAGGCTTGCCGTTTCAGGCAGAGCGCGCACAGGCTCTGCCCAAGCCGGGGGATGAGATCGCATTGATCGGTGAGCCAGAGTCCGAAGGGGATACAGGGGATACAGGGGATACGGAGAGCCCGTGGTCGTCCGACCCATCCGTATCCGTATCCGCAGACACCCTCGATTCCGACGCCAACGGTTCCCGAACGCGGCCGTGGACATGGGCGTTGGGGGCGGTCGTCGCCACCTCGGCGGCCTGGGCGCTGATCCTCCAGCTGTCCGGATACGGGCAGGCGTCCCACCCCGACCTCCACCACTACCGGCTCTCCAGCAGTCCTTGCAGCGGCTCCAACCTCAAGCCCCTGACCGACTCGTTCGGCACGAGCCAGTTCGGTGCGACCCCGGCGGACACCCGGACCGGTCCCGCGCTCGACACAGCCCAGTGCACGCTCACCGCGCAGAAGTCCGTCGGAGTGCACTGGCAGGCTTCCTACAACACCCTCGTCACGGTGCAACTGCACAAGAAGACCGACCCCGCAGCCGAATTCGACGACCTCAACAGCCCGCACAGCCCGCAGCCGGAGATGTCCTCGAACGTCGCCCTCGATCCGTCCACCGGCGTCGCGACAACCAGCGTGGCCCAGCACGTCGTCCCTGTTCCCGGTCTCGGTGACAAGGCGTATCTGCTCACCGACGGCAACAACGAGACTCTGACCGTCCTGCACGGCGGCGCGGTCCTCACCCTTACCGTCGATGTCCTGGAGCAGTGGAACGGCCCGGGCGAGGTCCCGCCCCCGGACGCCAACGGCTTCCCGCAGAAGCCACCCCGCACGACCAGCCTCCGCCCGGCCCTCATCGCCACGATGCGCAGCCTGATGTCCTCGCTGTCCGGCTGAGGGCTGTCCGGCTGAGAGCTGTCCTTCCGAGGGCTGTCCGGCTGACGGCCGCGTTCGTCGGCCTGCTGTCTGCTGTCTGCTCATCGTCGGGCGACGGGTGGCCGGTCCCTGCGCTGAACCGCCGCCCGACAGTCCTCGCAGTCGCGGCGATACGGCGGCCCGCGAGGTAAGGGCCTGTCCGGCGGATCCAGCCGTGGCCGGACAGGCCCCTGGTCCCGAGCAGGCTCAGTGCTTGAGCGTGAAGGCGAAGTCGCGGTTCCGGGGGCAGGCCAGACCGGGCACGGGTGCCCACCGGCCGCGGCGCGCCCGCGGCGGCAGCGGACCGTACGGCGACTGCCAGGCGGGGCGCTCGCGCTGGAGCCGGTCCGGCGGTTCGGGCCGTACGGAGCGCACCCTCACCCGCTCCAGGACCGCGAGTGTCGCGGTTTCCCCGCAGGCGTGGCAACGACGGCGGACGAGCGGCAGGCAGGTGGTCGTGGCCACCCAGGTTCTGAGCATGGAAGTACACCGGTTTCAGTGAGAGGACCGCAGCAAAAAGGAGCGCGGCGCACCTGCGCGACGCGCGACGATTCATCACTCGGGAGGTCTCACAGGGTGTACAACGGAACGTCCTTGCCTGGACAACTTGGTTCGGCAGCACGGTAATCGCGGACAGCCCCGCTGTTCCACCGGTTTTCGGGCGCCGCACCGCCAAAGCCGGACCCCGGCTTCGGCGCTCGGGCTGACACGGTCAGGGCTTGGTCGCGAACACCCACCGGTTGCCGGCCAGCGCGTCGTTCTGCTCGGGCAGCGGGCCACGGCCGTGCTCACGGGTGAAGTCGAACGGGGTGCGGACGGACGTGGACCAGCCCCTGCCCGCCAGATCGCCCGCGGAGTCGGGCCGCGGCCCGCGGTCGAACAGGTCGAGCAGGTCGATGCCGATCTGCTGGTTCGTCGCGATGTAGAGCGGGCTGTCGCGGTACTCCAGCAGGTCCCTCTCCAGCTTGACCTCGTACGCCAGAGCACTACCCGCCGTACTCAGCCGATCCACCGTGTCGATGAGGAACGCCTCGGCGGAATCGGGCAGGTAGAACAGGAGCCCCTCGGCCAGCCAGACGCTCGGTGCGGCCGCATCGAAGCCGGCGTCGGTCAGCGCTGTGACCCAGTCGGCGCGCAGATCGACCGGGATCTGTACGCGCGCCGACTTCGCGGTGGCCGGCAGTCCGGCGAGCACCTGGTGTTTGAACTCCAGCACGCCTTCCCGGTCGATCTCGAAGACCACGCAGCCGGCCGGCCAGTCGAGCCGGAACGCCCGCGCGTCCAGCCCCGCCCCGAGCAGCACCACCTGGCGGGCGCCTCCCGCGTGCACCGAGTGGAGGAGAAAGTCGTCCAGGACCCTCGTCCGCAGACCGAAGTAGCGTGCGAACCGCCCCCACAGCGGGTTCGCGTCGCCGTCCGGCACCTGCTCCATGCGCACCGGCCAGCCCGCGCAGGCCGGCGCGGCCAGCACGAAATGTTCCGCGTAGACGTCCTGGGCCAGGCTGTCATGGCGGTGGGTCTCGATCGCCCGCGCCGCGGCCACCAGGAGGGCGGTCAGACCGACACCCCCTTCCACGTCTTCCACACCGGTACTCCGAGGCGCTGTGTCGACCATGTGTCCTCCCCTTGACGCGAATAGAGACATTCCGAAACAACGTGGCGGCGTCGTACGGTTCCTCGCTCATCGGCCCCGCCGCTCCGGAACCAGCACGGGCTTGACCACGCGGCCCGCGTCGCAGTCGCGTTCGGCCTCGTTGATGTCCGTGAGCGGATATGTACGGATCAGCTGGTCGAAGGGAAACCGCCCGGCCCGCCACAACCCGATCAGCCGCGGAATCAACAGCCCCGGCACCGCGTCCCCCTCGCAGATGTGGGAGATCCGCCGGCCGCGGTCCAGGGCTCCCACCTCCAGCGGGAGCGCGGTGTGCAGCCGCGCCACCAGCCCGAGGTGACCGGTCGGGCGCAGCGCGCGGAGCGCGTCGTTGATCAGTGCGACGGAGGCGGTCGTGTCCAGCGCGAACTGCGCACCGCCGTCGGTCAGTTGCCGGATGCGGCCGGGCAGGTCGGCCGACGCCGCGTGCAGCGGGACCGCGCCCAGCCGCTCCGCGAGGGCCAGCCGTCCCGGGTACCGGTCGACGGCCACGACCACCGCACCGGCTGCGTCCGCCGCCATCACCGCCGCCAGGCCCACCGCTCCCGCACCTAAGTCCACGACGCTCTCGCCCGGGCCGGCACCGAAGGAGTTGAGGACCGCCCCGGCACCGGTGAGGAACCCGCAGCCGAGCGGTCCGAGCAACTCGATCGGCAGCGACGGATCGACCCGTACCGCGTTACGGGTCGACACCAGCGCGTACTCGGCGAACGAGGACTGGCCGAACCACCGCGGCGCCAGCCCGCCCCCGGCCGCATCGGTGAACCGCCCCGCGTTCTCCTCGCGCCCCCCGAAGAGGTTGAGCGAGGCGAAGGAGTCGCAGTAGGCGGGGGCCGCGCCCGTACAGTTCCGGCAGCGCCCGCAGGAGTCGAAGCTCAGCACCACATGGTCGCCGACGTTCAGGCCGGTGTCGGGGCCGCCGGTCTCCACCACGACCCCGGCCCCTTCGTGGCCGAGCACCGCCGGCAGCGGGGAGCGGCCCGCCGAATGCCGCACCGCCAGATCGGTCCGGCACATCCCGCACCCCGCGATCCTGACCAGGACCTCGCCGTCGGCCGGCCCCGCGCCCAACACCACCTCCTCCATGGCGAACCGGCCCTCGTAGGAACGCAGCACCGCCGCACCGAACCTCAACGCCACGCCTACACCTCCTGTGGGCGGTGCACGACGAACGGCTGGAGGTTCCCGTACAGCCCCCACGGTCCACCCGCGACACCGACACCGGATTCCTTGACGCCCGCGAACGGCTGGGCGAGGGACAGCTCGGCGTGGTGGTTGATCCACGCCGTCCCGCACTCCAACTGCCCTGCCACCGCCTCGGCCCGGTCGAGGTCGGTCCCCCACACCGAGCCGCCCAGCCCGAAGCCGGTGTCGTTCGCCGCCTCGACGGCTTCGTCGATGCTTCCGTACGGCAACACCGGCAGCACCGGGCCGAACTGCTCCTCCACCACCACCGGGCTGCCCGGCGGCACATCGGCCAGGATCGTCGGGGCGAAGAAGTAGCCCGGCCGGTCCACCCGATGCCCGCCGGCCACGGCCCGGGCACCGTCGGCGAGCGCCCGGGCCGTGTAACCCTCCATCCGCGCCAGTTGGGGGGCGTTGTTCACCGGGCCCAACTGCACGGCCGGATCGAGCCCCGCACCGACGACGACCGTCTTCGCGCGCTCCGCGAGGGCCTCGACCACCTGGGCGTAGATCCGGGCCGGGGCGTAGACGCGTTTGACCGCCATACACACCTGCCCGCAGTTGCGGAACGCCGCCCAGAACAGCCGGTCCGCGACCTGCTCCACGTCCACGTCGTCCAGCAGGATCGCGGCGTCGTTGCCGCCCAGCTCCAACGTCACCCGGGCCAGTGAGCCCGCCGCGCCGGCCGCGACCACCCGCCCCGTGCCGACCGAACCGGTGAACGTCACATGCCGGATGCCCGGATGGGACGCAAGACGCGCGCCGAGCGGTTCGCGGCCCGTGACGATCGTCAACACGCCCTCGGGCAGGGCGCCGGAGACGATCGAGCCCAACAGCCGCGTGGACAAAGGCGTGTACGGGGACGGCTTGAGCACCACCGTGTTGCCCGCCGCCAGCGCGGGCGCGAACTTCGCCGACGCGAGCTGTAGGGGGAAGTTCCACGGCACGATCGCGGCGACGGGCCCCAGCGACCGCCAGCGGACCTCGCTGCGTACCGGCCGGCCATCGGTGATCGGCTGGCACCCGGGGTCGAGTTCGGCGAAGTACCGCAGCCGGGCCGTCACACGGGCGACCTCCGCGTACGACTCCGCCAGGGGTTTGCCCTGTTCACGGGTGAGCAACGGAGCCAGGTCGGCCCCGGCCACCGCCACGGCGTCGGCTGCCGCGAGCAACGCGGCGGTGCGGGCGGCGGGTTCGTGCCGCCACGTGCGCCAGGCCGCGTGGGCCCGGTCGACGACGGCGTCCAGCTCGTCCGGCTGCTGGTCGGGTGCCTCGTCGAACACCTCGCCCGTCGCCGGATCGACGACGGCGAAGCACTCGCCGCGGGTCCCGGGCGCGGTATCGGGCGCGGGCTGATACGTCGGCATGCCGGCGGTCAGCCCGCGGCGGCGACGACAGCCGCCTGTTCCCGGGCGTGCCGGTCCATCTCTGCCCGGAAGGCGGCCACCAACTGCGGCTGGATCCGCCCCGTATTACGGTCACCGCCCTCACAGACCGCCCCGCGCACCCCCACGATGTCCGTGCCGATACGGGTCAACGCGCCGAGGTCCCCCACCTTGACGCTGCCCGCGAGAGCGGCGAGCAGGCCGGCATCGTGGGCCAGCCGCACGAACTCCCCGCAGACATCCGGCGGAACGTGGTCGAACAACCCCTTCCCATCCTTGATCGCGGTGTCGAGCATCGCCGCATCGCAGCCGGAGCGGCGAGCGATGTCCGGCAACGCGAGCGGGTTGACGCAGCCGATCCGGTGCGCGTCGGCATAACCCGAGGCGACGACGAACGCATCCGGCCGATAGTCCTTCACCGCCCGCACCACCCCGCGCATCACGTCGACGCCCTGGTCGGGCGTCGTGCACCCGTAGAGACCGACCTTGATGTACGAGGCTCCGGAGACCACCGCACCGAGCGCCGCCTGGGCCACCGTGCCGGGCTTGTACGGCACGTCACCCACCGTCGCGGACACCGGCTTGTCCGGCGGGACCGCCTCGCGGATCTCCCTGATCACCCACGGGAAGTTCGCCCCGAGCGACCCCTCGTCGGGCTTCTTCACATCGACGATGTCCAAGTGCTCGGCCGCCCTCGCACAATCGAGGGCCTCCTCGACACCGTCCGGGGAGATGAGAAGCAACAAAGCGGACTCCTTCCCTCGCATGGCCCGCCTGCCACAAGGCAGTTACGCGGAACCGCCCCGACCACCTGCGGCCTGCTCATCATTCCCGCGGCCCCCGTCCCACCGGCAGAGCGCACAGACCCCGTACGGGTCACTCCCACCACATCCCCACGCCCTCGAACGCGCCGCTCACGCCGGCCCGCGCCAACAGCGCGCAACCCTCAGTACTGTGGTTTCGCATGACCGACACCACGATCGAGATCACCGCAGACCTGGTCCGCGACCTGTTGCAGGATCAGCATCCAGATCTTGCAGGGCTGGCCATCCGCGAGGTGGCGGGCGGCTGGGGCAACCAGATGTGGCGCCTGGGGGACGAGTTGGCCGTGCGCATGCAGCGCATGGACCCCACCCCGGAGCTCCAGCTCAAGGAGCGGCGGTGGCTACCCGTGCTGGCCCCGCGCCTGCCGCTCCCGGTGCCGACCCCGGTACGGTCCGGCGAACCGTCCGAGCGCTTCCCCAAGCACTGGACCGTGATGACGTGGGTTCCCGGCGAGCCGCTGGACCACGGCACGATCAGCCGCGGCACCCATGCGGCCGACACGCTGGCGGGCTTCCTCCAGGCGCTCCATGTGGAGGCACCCGCCGAGGCGCCGATCTCTACGGACTTCGGTGCCCATCCCAGGAACTGCACGGACGGCTTCGAGAACTTCTTCCAGGCCGTTGCCCCCGACGACATCGCTGCCGACATCCGGGCCGTATGGGACGACGCCGTCGCGGCCGACGCGTGGGAGGGCCCGCCGGTGTGGGTGCACGGCGACCTGCATCCCGCGAACGTCGTCGTCTCGGACGGAACACTCTCGGGCATCGTCGACTTCGGTAGCCTGTTCGCCGGCGATCCGGCGTGGGACCTCGCCGCCGCATGGGTGCTGCTGCCCGCGGGCGCGGCCGCACGGTTCTTCGACGTGTACGCGCAAGCAGATGAGGCGGCGATCCGGCGCGCCCGCGGGCTGGCCGCTATGAAGAGCCTCTTCCTGATGCTGATGGGGCAGAACGGAGATCGGGGCCTCCCCGGCGGCAAGCCGCACTGGGGACCGGCAGGTCGGGCGGCACTTGATCGTGTTCTGAAGGGCGTTTGACGCACGCTTGCTGTGAACTTGTTCTCGACCTTGGTCGAGGGCCATGGGTGGGTCGCGGCAACCGCGGGGGCGGGGAGGAGCGTCGTTGGATACGGCTGCCATCACGGCGGCCACTCGGTCGCTGCCCCGAATGGACGGTTTCCCGTCCTGATCAGGGTTTGGGCCCGGGGTGGAAGATGACTCTTCAGGGGGGAACCTGATGTTCCGGAAATTCGGCCGCGCTCTTGGTGCGACTGTCGTCGTTGGTGCCGCCGTCCTTGCGACCGCTGGTAGCGCTCACGCCGACGGCGGGCTCATCACGCACTATGACTTCTACGTCTACAACAGCAACGGACAGCTCGCCGGTCATGCGTGGGCCGACGTCGAATGGTTCAACACCTACGCCGCACTCACCGATATCGGCATCAAGGATAATCTCAAGGACGGGCGCGGTGTCCGGTTCGTCGGGTCGAGTAATGTCGAAGGAAAGATTCTGGGCGTGAACAACTCCGGTGCCGGCACCATCGTCCGGGACTCGTACGACTACATCGACACCGGGAGCGGCAGCTCCAAGCTCACGTTCGAGCTGTGCAGCGCCACCAACACCACCACGTACGCGTGCCAGGAACGAACCGTCGGCTGATCCCGCCCTTGCCCGCGTCCCTGGGGGAGCCGTCCCCCAGGGACTTGGGAGTGTGGCGTCTGTGTGGGCCCGGCGGGCCGGGGCCCGGAAGGTTTCGTGGACGGCGGTGACCGATCCGGCCCCCTGGCCGCGGCCAGGGCCGGCGAGCCGGCCAGGGCACCCGGTTCGATCTGGCCGCTCTCCAGGCACAGGTAGTGGTCGGCCAAGCTGACGCGGAGCCCTTCTGCCTCGCCGGTCCAGCGTGTTGTTCCCCGTCGCCACGCACTACCGTCCCGTCAGACGCCGATGCCACCAGCGGGCCCCGAGCTCCACTGGCGCGGTCGGATCGGGCAGGGTCCGCCGCTCGAATTCGTCATCCCGCCGTGCGACGACCTCGCCCAGCTCACGCCTCCCCGGCTCAACCGCCTTTGGGCGCGCAACGCGCCGGGCGACCCCGGTCCACCGGATCCCCCGCGGCCCGTCAACGACACGCCGGCGGCGCCGTACTGGAGCGGACGACCAGCCGGGTCGGCACCAGCACCGCCCCGGGTGCCATCTGCGCGTCGGCGATCTGCCGCAACACCCCCGCCACACACAACCTCCCCACCTCCGCGAAGTCCTGATGGACCGTGGTCAGCGGAGGGGCGAACGACGACGCCTCGGGAATGTCGTCGAAGCCGACGACGCTCACGTCCTGCGGCACCTGCCGGCCGCGCTCGTGCAACGCACGCAACAAGCCCAGCGCCATCTGGTCGTTCGCGGCGAACACCGCGGTGCAGTCCGGCCGTTCGGCCAACTCCAGGCCCGCACGGTAGCCGGACTCCGCCGACCAGTCGCCGCGGACCACCGGCGGCGCCGCGCGCCAGCCCCCCGCGAGCGCCGCCCGCCACGCCTGCTCGCGCCGCCGCGCGGCGAAGGACCCTTCGGGCCCGGCCAGGTGCCACACCGTGGAGTGCCCGAGGTCCAGCAGGTGACGCACCGCCAGATGCGCGCCGCCGACCTGATCGGTGTCGACCACGCTGTACCGGTTGCCCGCATCGGAGTCGACCACGACCACCTGGACATGCGGCGGCAGCGTGATCGTCGCCGCGTCGAGCAGGCTCACCTCCATGATCACGATGATCCCGTCGACGGCGAGTTCCCCGAGCCGGGTGAAGGCCCCGTGCACCCCGGTCTGCGTCGGCAGCGCCACCGGCTGGAGCGTGATCGCGTAGCCCTGTTCGGCCGCCGACACCGCGATCGCCTCCAGGGTGCGGATGTTACCGGTGGTGGCGAGGGTGAACAGGATGACGCCGAGGGTGCGGAACTCGCCCCGTTTCAGGGCGCGGGCCGCGCTGTTGGGGCGGTAGCCGAGCTCCTTCATCGCCCGCAGCACGCGCTCGCGGGTCCCGTCGACGACCCCGGGGTGCCCGTTGGAAACCCGGGAGACCGTCTGGGAGGACACCCCGGCCAGCCGCGCGACGTCGGCCATCGACACC
>NZ_JACEGK010000066.1:0-20669 GCF_056859195.1 Streptomyces sp. NH27 | reverse complement strand
GATCCCGATATCCCGCACCGCCTCCGCCCGCGCGTCCACCCGCCAGGGCGCGGTGCCGTACGTCCTGACGCAGCCCGGAAGGTCCGTTCATGACGCTCTCCCCCGCCCCGCCGGCCACCGAGGCGGCTCCCGCCGCGCCCCCGGAGCGATCCGGCGCGCGGCGCCGACGCCCGTCCCCGGCACGGCAGTTCGCCGCCCGGCTGACGCCCGCGGACCGCGACGTGCTGGTGCTGTACGTCCTGACCCGAGCCGGGTTGTGGGTCACCGAGTACTGCGCCCGCTGGCTCTTCCCGGCCGACGAGAACAGCCACCACCCGGTGTCGGTCCTCGCGCCGTGGCAACAGTGGGACTGGGCGTACTACCTGCACATCGCGCGGGACGGCTACTTCCCCGCGGGCGGTCTCGGCCCCGGCCAGAACGGCTGGGACAACCGCGAGGCGTTCTTCCCGGGGTTCCCGCTGGTGCTGCGCGCGGTGCACACGGTGATCGGCGACTGGACCGCCGCCGGGCTGGCCGTCTCGTTCGTGGCGGGCGCGGTCGCCGTGCTGGCGCTCGGCCGAATAGCCGGGCTCGACCTGCCGGGCGCCGACGCGGGGCGGCGCACCGCAGGGCTGTTCCTGCTGTCGCCGTGCGCGGTGTTCCTCGCGGTCGGCTACACCGAGGCGCTGTTTCTCGCGCTGGCGCTGCCCGCGTGGCTCGCGGCCCGCCGGGCGGCGTGGGGCCAGGCGGCGGTGCTGGCCTGCCTGGCCTGCGCGGTGCGGGTGAGCGGGCTCTTCCTGGCGGCGGCGCTCGCCGTCCAGTTCCTGACCTCGGTGCGCCGCCCGCGTGACCTGCGCGCGCTGCCCTGGCTGGCGCTGCCCGCGCTGCCGCCGTTGCTGTACAGCGCCTACCTGCATGCCCGCACCGGCGACTGGATGGCGTGGAAGGACGCGGAGGACCGCGGCTGGGCCCGGGACTTCCACCGTCCGTGGACCGCGTGGCACCATACCTGGACCGCCGCGTTCGGGCACCACCAGAGCACCGGCTTCGCGATCATGTTCCAGGCCGAACTGCTCGCGATGGTGGCCGGGTTGGTGGTGCTGCTCCACCTGCTCCGGCGGCGCCGCTGGGCGGAGGCGGTGTACGTCGCGCTGAGCCTGTGGGCGCTGGGCACCTCGTACTGGTACATGTCGATCCCGCGGGCGGCGCTGCTGTGGTGGCCGCTGTGGACGTCGCTGTGCGCGGCGACCACCGTCCGGCCACGGCTGCGCACCGCCTACTTCGCGGTGGCCGGACCACTGACCACCATCGTCGCGCTGGCCTTCTTCACCGGCCGGTGGGCCGGGTGAGGCGGGTCCGGCCCCGGCCGGCGCCCTATCCCGCGGCCACGGCCACGGCCGGCCGGGTGACCACCGTCGGCTGTGCCGTTGCCGCCTGCTGCTCCTCCGCTTCGGCCTCCACCGCGGCGACCGCGGCGGTGAGCAGGTCGTCCTCGGTGCGGCCCTGGCGCCAGTAGCCGGTGAAGGAGACGGCCTTGCGGTCCAGGCCGCGTTCGGAGACCAGCTGGCGGCGCAGCGCGCGCACGCAGCCGGACTCGCCGGCCAACCAGGCGTAGGGGACGGTCCCTTCGGGGACGCGGACGGCGCGGACCGCGTCGAGCAGGGGAGCGGTGCGGTCGTGGCCGCGGCGGACCAGCCAGGTGATCTCGGCGTCGGCCTTGGTGGGCAACAGGATGCGGTCGTCGGGGTGGCCGACCTCGATGAAGGCGCGCACGGGCAGGTCGGCGGGGAGCGCGGCGAGGATGTTCGCGACCGCGGGCAGCGCGGTCTCGTCGGCGGTGAGCAGCACCCAGCCGGTGCCGGCCGGCGGGCGGAAGTCGACGCCGCCGTTGTCCTCGACGACGGGCGCGAGGATCGAGACGCGGTCGCCGGGGCGGGCGCGGGTGGCCCACCGGGAGGCGGGGCCGAGGTCGCCGTGCAGCGCGAAGTCGACGTCGATCTCCGCCGGGTCCCGGCGCACTCCGCTGACGGTGTAGGTGCGCATGACGCCGCGCACGGCCGGGTCGAGCCCGCGCCAGCGGGCGTACCAGTCGGTGTCGAGCACGTCGGGCAGGACGGGGGCCGGCTGGCCGGGGTGCGGCAGGAACAGCTTGAAGCGCTGGTCGCGGCCGCCGGTGACGATCCGGGCGAGGTCCGCGCCGCCGAACACCACCCGTAGCAGGGTCGGCGAGAGCTGCTGGGTGCGCACCACCTGCGGGTGGAAGAAGTTGTAGGGCAGGTCGGACATGGTGTCAGATCACCTTCCTCGCGGACGTGATGGCCTTGGTCAGCGCGTCGATCCGGTCGGCGCACTTGGCGTAGGAGAAGATCGGCTCGCTCGGCCAGCCGATCACCTGGTCGGCCTTGACCGCGGGGAGCTGGGTCCATGTGGGCTTGCTGATCAGGTCCTTGGGCTGGAGGGTGGCGGTGCGGCTGTCGAGCATGATGATGTCCGACTTGTACTTGTCGGCGTTCTCCCAGCTCAGCGTCTCGAAGAAGCCGCCCTTGACCTTGTTCGGGACGATGAAGTCCACCCCGAGGCTCTTGTAGTAGCTCAAGTCGGCCGCGGAGGACGGGGTGGAGACGTAGAAGGAGTCGGTGCTCGCGGAGCCGGCCATCACCGTGACGCCCGGGTGCGCCTTGGCGGCGGCGCGCAGGTCCGCGGACGACTTCTCGAAGCGGGCCTTCTGGGCGGCGTTGGCGCCGGAGGACATGTCCGCGCCGAGGGACCGGGCGAGTTCGGCGTAGCGCTGGAGCGGTGTGGTGAGCGGGACGCCTGCGACGTCGATGCCGACGCTGGGTGCCAGGGCGAGGATCTTCTTGGCGCTGTCGTCCGGGACGTACCACAGCGTGGGGGCCTCGTACATGTGGCTGATCAGCAGGCCGGGGTCGAGGGCGGCGTACTTCTCGATGTTGAACTCGCCCCAGGTGCTGCCGATCACGGTGACCTTCTTGACGTCGATGTCCCCGGCCATCGGGTCGGCGGAGCCGTTCTTGAGGGTGGTGGGGCCGAAGACGCCGCTACACTCGATGCCGTAGTCGTGCAGGGCGGCCGCGGAGCCGATGTAGGCCACGAGGTTGCCCGGGATGTGGTCCGCCTTGACGGTCTTCTTGCGGTCGTCGGTGAAACTCCACGGGCCGGAGGAGGTCTTCGCGCCGTTGCCGCCGGACTTGGCCGAGCCGGAGGAGCCGGAGTCCGACGACCCGCCGCATGCCGCCAGCAGCGCGCCGAGTCCGACCGATCCACCGGCGGCGAGCACACCTCGGCGCGACAATGCGGACGTTGTTGCGAAACGGGACGAATGCATGACGGCTACCGCTCTGCTCGAAGTGACCTGGCGAGGGTAGGCTAACCTAAGTTCCGTGCTGGTCGACCGTCACTCCCCGCCTCGGGCGGATATCGGGCCCCCCTCCGCCCCGCCGCGCGGCAGTGTCTCCCGCGCCAACGCGCGCCGGGCCACCGGACTGCTGTTGGCCCTGGGGCTTCTCGCCGTCGTGGTGGTGGCGAGCGTCGCGATCGGCGCGCGGAACATCCCCGTCGACCAGGTGTGGCACGGCCTGTTCCACTACTCCGGCACCGACGACGACGTCGTGGTCCGCAAACTGCGGTTGCCCCGCACGGTACTCGGCCTGCTGGTCGGCGCGGCGCTCGGTGTGGCCGGGGCCGCGATGCAGGCACTGACCCGCAACCCGCTCGCCGACCCCGGACTGCTCGGCGTCAACGCCGGGGCCGCCGCTGCCGTGGTCTCCGGGATCAGCTTCCTCGGCGTCACCTCGACCACGGGCTACGTCTGGTTCGCGCTGGCCGGCGCCGCCGTGGTCTCCGTGCTCGTCTACCTCATCGGCGGCAGCCGCTCCGCGACCCCGGTACGGCTCGCCCTCGCCGGCACCGCGATCACCGCGCTGCTCCAGGGCTGGACCACCGCGGTCGAACTCACCGACAACGTCGCCCTGGACCGGATGCGCTTCTGGCAGGTCGGCTCGCTCGCCTCCGCGAACATGGCCACCGTCCGGGATATCGCGCCCTTCCTCGCGGTGGGCGCGGCGCTCGCCCTGGCCGCGGCCCGCCCGCTGAACGCGGTCGCCCTCGGCGACGACACCGCGCGCGGGTTGGGCGCGAAACTCACCCGCACCCGCGTGATGGTGATGGCCGCGATCACCCTGCTGTGCGGCGCCGCCACCGCCGCGTGCGGCCCGATCGTCTTCGTCGGCCTGATGGTCCCGCACGTGGTCCGCGGCATCACCGGCCCTGACATGCGCTGGATACTCCCGTACGCCGCGGTGCTGTCGCCCGTGCTGCTGCTCGGCTCCGACGTCATCGGACGGGTCGTCACCCGGCCCGCCGAACTCCAGGTCGGCATCGTCACCGCCGTCATCGGCGGCCCCGTCTTCATCGCGCTGGTCCGACGCCGAAGGATGGCCGAACTGTGAGCCGGACCGTACTGCGCCGCGGCGGCCGCTCCGTGCGCGTCGACCGGCGCTCGCTGCTGGTGTGCACGGGCCTGATCGTCATCGCGCTGGCCGTGTCCGTGGTGCTGATCGGCACCGGCGACTACCACATCTCCCCGCTCGACGTGCTGCGCAGCCTCACCGGCCACGGCAACCCGGGCCAGGACTTCATCGTCCGCCAACTGCGGCTGCCGCGGGTCGTGGTGGCGCTGCTGGTCGGCGCGAGCCTGGGCATGGCGGGCGCCGCCTTCCAGACCGTCTCCCGCAACCCGCTCGGCAGCCCGGACGTCATCGGCTTCGGCCAGGGCTCGGCCGCCGGCGCCCTGATCGTGATCGTGCTGCTCAAGGGCCCGGCGTACCAGGTCGCGATCGGCGCGGTGGTGGGCGGCCTGCTCACCGGGATCGCGGTCTACCTGCTGGCCTGGAAGCGCGGGGTGCACGGCTACCGGCTGGTGCTGGTCGGCATCGGCGCCTCCGCGGTGCTGTCGGCCGTCAACAGCTACCTGCTGGTCAAGGCGGACATCGTGGACGCGGCGCGGGCCGTGGTGTGGATCACCGGGTCGCTCGACGGCCGGGACTGGTCCCAGGCATGGCCGCTGCTCGGCGCGGCCGTCGTGCTGATGCCGATCCTGCTCGTCAGCGGACGTGCGCTGCGGATCACCGAGATGGGTGATGACGCGGCCAGCGCGCTGGGTGTACACGTCGAGCGGATCAGGCTCATCACCGTCCTGGTCGCCGTGTTGCTCACCGCCTCCGCGACCGCGGCCGCCGGCCCGATCGCGTTCGTCGCCCTCACCGCGCCCCAACTCGCCCGCCGGCTCACCCGTTCACCCGGTGTCGCCCTCGTCCCGTCCGCCCTCATGGGCGCGGCCCTGCTGGTCGCCGCCGACTGGGCCGCCCAGCGCGCCTTCGGGTCGGGCGAGGTGCCGGTCGGCGTCGCCACCGGGGTGCTCGGCGGCGGCTACCTGCTGTGGCTGCTGATCAGCGAACGAAGGGCGGGGCGGATATGAGCGGGGAGACCGCGGCGCGGGGCGAGGAAGGTGTACGGCGGGAGGCCGGTGTACGAGGCGAGGCCGGCGTACGAGGCGACGCCGAGACGGGGCACGTCCAGGACGAGTCAACGGCCCTACCAGGAAAGGGGTTCCGCCGGATGTTCCGCGGCACCGACAAGTCGACACGCACGACGGCGAAGGCGGCGAAGGCGGCCGAGGACGGATCGGCCGCCGACACCCGATCCGGGGTGCGGGACCAGGGCCCGAACCCGGCCGGCGGCACCCGCCTCGCCGCCGAGGCCGTCACGCTCGGCTACGACCAGCGGATCATCGCCGAGGACCTGTCGGTCGCGATACCCGACCGCTCCTTCACGGTCATCGTCGGCCCGAATGCGTGCGGCAAGTCGACATTGCTGCGCGCCCTGTCGCGGCTGCTGAAGCCCGCCGAGGGCCGGGTGCTGCTCGACGGCCGGGCGATCGGCGCGCTCCCCGCGAAGGCGGTGGCCAGGACGCTCGGCCTGCTCCCGCAGAGCTCGGTCGCCCCCGACGGCATCACCGTCTCCGGGCTGGTCGCCCGCGGCCGCTACCCGCACCAGGGCCTGCTGCGGCAGTGGTCCCCCGAGGACGAGCGGATCGTCGACGAATCGATGGCCGCCACCGGCGTCGCCGCCCTCGCCGATCGCTATGTCGACGAACTCTCCGGCGGTCAACGGCAACGCGTCTGGATCGCGATGGCCCTCGCCCAGCAGACCCCGCTGCTGCTGCTCGACGAGCCGACCACGTTCCTCGACATCCAGCACCAGATCGATGTCCTCGACCTGTGCGCGGACCTGCACGAGCAGCGCGGCCGCACCCTCGTCGCCGTGCTGCACGACCTCAACCAGGCCGCCCGCTACGCCACCCACCTCATCGCCATGAAGGACGGCCGGATCGAGGCCCAGGGCCCGCCCGCCGAGATCATCACCACCGAACTGGTGGAACGCGTCTTCGGGGTGCGGTGCCGGATCATCGAGGACCCGGAGAGCGGTACGCCGCTGGTCGTGCCGGCGGCCCGGCGCGCACCGGGGAAGGCCGGCGGTACGGACCCGGGCGCGGATTCGGACACGGGCGCGGATTCGAACACTGGTGACCGTGGCGACGACGCCGACCGTACGGACACGGGCGACCGTAGCGACGAGGGCGGCGATACGGAGCAGGCCCGCACCGCTACAGCAGCGAGCGAAGCCTCAGCACATCCCGCAGGCTCGCCTGCACCCTGACCCGGCCGGCGCCCCACGCCTTCGCGAAGTTCAGCTGGCCGCCGACCAGCCGGACCAGGTCGTCGCCGGTCATCGCCAGCCGGATCTGCGTCTTCTGCTCGGGCGTGCCCGGCAGCGTGACCACGTCCTGGATGCTGCCGCCCGCCAGCCGGCCCACGAAGGTGATGTCCAGATCGGTGATCCGGCAGCTCAGCGAGCGGTCCATCGCGGTGGCGTCGCGGACGGTGCTGTCGGCATTCGCGAGGTTCGCCGACAAGGTGTCGAGCGCGCTGCGGCACTCCTCGATGGTGGCCATCGGCTGCGGTGTCTCCCGGTGGTGCGGTACGTCCGGATGACGGTACCGCAGGGCCCGTCATCGGGGCGCGACGACGGAACGAGGTAGCGTCGTCACCGCATGCATCAGCGTGTGGCGACATGCGCCGACGGCGAGGCGAGGAGTGTGAGCGATGCGGGACGCGCTGCGTACCTGTCTGCAGATCGCGGGCGGCCTGACAGAGGCCACCCGGCGCCGTGCGGTCGAGGCGGCCAAGGAGATGTTCGACCAGGCGGGGATCGACCCAGCCGCCCTCCAGGAGCGGATCGGTGCGGCGATCCCGTCGGAGGTGCAGACCCTCGCGGACGAGCTGATCGCCTCCGGACGGGCCAACCGCGACCTGCTGCTCGGCATCGTCAGGGAAGAAGTCGACAAGACGATGGGCCGGGTCAGCCGGCTCGCCGACGAAGTCACCAAGGTCGGCGTCGTGCTGGAGACGCTGGAACGCCGGATCAGGAACCTGGAGACGCCGCAGCCCGGTGACGGGGCGACGGCCGCGCCCAAGACCACCGGCGAGGGCACGGGCCGGACGGCCACCGCCAAGGAGCAGGCGCAGGGCACCGCCTTCACCCGCCCGACGGCCCGGGCGTCTACGCCCCCGGTCGAGCACGTCCGGGTCGACCCCGAGCCGTCGCCGCCCGCCAAGTCCGCGGCCGTGCCCGGGAAAACGGCCGGCACACCGCAGACATCGGTGGCCAACCCGCGCAGGACCGCGGCGACGGACAAGTCGGCGACCCCGCGCAAGGCCGCGGCCAAGAAGGCCACGACCGCGAAGAAGACCGCGACCGCGAAGAAGACCGCCACGGCGAAGAAGACCACCGCCAAGAAGGCACCCGCCAGGACGACTTCGACGGCTTCGGCGACCTCGCCCGCCGGCACGGCACCGGCGAAGTCCGCCGCGAAGAAGGCCGCCACGGCGAAGAGGACCACGGCCAAGAAGGCGGCCCCGGCGTCCGCGAAGAAGACCGCCACCCCCGCCGCGAACGAGGCCACCGCCACCAAGAAGACGGCGACCGCGAAGAAGACGGCGACCGCGAAGAAGGCGGCGACCGCGAAGAAGGCGGCGGCCAAGAAGACCGCGACCGCCGACAAGTCCGCCCCGGCGCCCGAGTCCACCCGGCCCGGCGGCGGCGATGAGTGAGAGCTACGATCTGCCCGGTGTGACCCCCGAGCCGCAGCCCGCGGCGTCCACGACCCCCGCACCCCCCGGAGCACCCGGAACCTCCGCCGAACAGGCGCCCGCAGTGGCCGAAGTCGAGCGGCGGTCCGAGCCGTTGGGGGTGGCGGTCGAGGCGACGGGGAATGCTGAGGTGGACGCCGCGGTTGAGCGGCTGCGGGACGCGGACGCGCTCCCCACGGACGCGCACATCGAGGTCTACGAAGATGTGCACGCCGGACTGCGGAATGCGCTGACCGCGCTGGACGAGAACAGGGGTTGAACCGTACGTGGCACGACGCCGACTCGACGCCGAGCTGGTGCGCCGGAAACTCGCGCGCTCCCGCGAGCACGCCAGCCAGTTGATCGCCGCCGGGCGGGTGACCGTGGCCGGGGCGACCGCGACCAAGTCGGCCACGCAGGTGGAGACCAGCGTGGCCCTGGTCGTGGCCAAGCATGACGACGAACCCGACTACGTGTCGCGCGGCGGCCACAAACTGGCCGGCGCGCTCGCCGCGTTCACCCCGCGCGGCCTGCTCGTCGCCGGCCGCCGCGCCCTGGACGCCGGCGCGTCCACCGGCGGGTTCACCGACGTCCTGCTGCGCGCGGGCGCCGCCGAAGTGGTCGCCGTGGACGTCGGCTACGGCCAGCTCGCCTGGTCGCTGCAGAGCGACGACCGCGTCATCGTCAAGGACCGCACCAACGTGCGGGAGCTGACGCTGGAGGCGATCGACGGCCGGCCGGCCGAACTGGTCGTCGGCGACCTGTCCTTCATCCCGCTCGGCCTGGTGCTGCCCGCGCTGGTGCGGTGCGCCGCGCCCGACGCGGACCTGGTGCTGATGGTGAAGCCGCAGTTCGAGGTGGGCCGGGAACGGCTGGGCAGCGGCGGCGTGGTCCGCAGCACCCAGTTGCGGGCCGAGAGCGTACGGAAGGTGGCCGAGCAGGCCGCCGCCCTCGGGCTGGGTGCGCTCGGCGTCACCGCCAGCCCGCTCCCCGGCCCGTCCGGGAACGTGGAGTACTTTCTGTGGCTGCGCTCCGGCGCCCCCGCGCTGGACCCGGCCGAAGTCGACCGTGCTGTGGCGGAGGGGCCCCGATGACCGAGCTGTCCGAGCTGTCCGAGTCGCCCGAGGCGGGCGGGACCGCGAGCCGTACCGTTTTCCTGCTGACCCACACCGGCCGTGAGTCGGCGATCCGCAGTGCCGAGCGGGTGGTGCACGGGCTGATGCGCTGCGGCATCGGGGTGCGGCTGCTGGAGGACGAGGCCGCGGACCTGCCGCTGCCGTCCGCCGTGGAACTCGTCGGCGAGGTCGGGCCGGGGTCCGTACAGGGCTGCGAACTGATCATCGTGCTGGGCGGTGACGGCACCCTGCTGCGCGGCGCGGAGTTCGCCCGCGCCTCCGGGGTGCCGATGCTCGGCGTCAACCTCGGCCGGGTCGGCTTCCTCGCCGAGGCCGAGCGGGACGACCTCGACAAGGTGGTGGACCGGGTCGTCACCAAGGAGTACGAGGTCGAGGAGCGGATGACCCTCGACGTGCTGGTCCGCAACGACGGCCGCATCGCGCACACCGACTGGGCGCTCAACGAGGCGTCCGTGGAGAAGGCGTCCCGCGAACGCCTGCTGGAGGTCGTCACCGAGGTCGACGGCCGTCCCGTCTCCGGGTTCGGCGGCGACGGCGTGGTGTGCGCCACCCCGACCGGCTCCACCGCCTACGCGTTCTCCGCCGGCGGGCCCGTGGTCTGGCCGGAGGTCGAGGCGCTCCTCATGGTGCCGATCAGCGCGCACGCGCTCTTCGCCCGGCCGCTGGTGACCTCGCCGCGTTCCGTCCTCGCGGTCGAGGTGCAGCCGCAGTCCCAGCACGGCGTCCTGTGGTGCGACGGGCGGCGGACCGTCCAACTCCTCCCGGGTGCCCGGGTGGAAGTCCGCCGCGGCGCCGTCCCGGTCCGGCTGGCCCGGCTCCACCACGCGTCCTTCACGGACCGCCTGGTCGCCAAGTTCGCCCTTCCCGTCTCCGGCTGGCGCGGAGTCGCGGCGCCCTGAGCCCCAGGGCCCCAGGGGAGCGAGGGAAGGCCGGCGGGAGCACCTCCGCGCGTCGCTCGCCCACCGCCCACCTGCCGCAAGGTCCGGGAACTCACGCGAACGGGTACCCCGGGCGGTCCCACGCCCAGCCGAAACCTCGTATGGTCGTATCCGTGTTGGAGGAAATGCGGATTCGGTCGCTCGGAGTCATCGAGGATGCCGTGGTGGAGCTGTCGCCCGGCTTCACCGCGGTGACCGGCGAGACCGGCGCGGGCAAGACCATGGTCGTCACCAGCCTGGGGCTGCTGCTCGGCGGCCGCGCCGACCCCGCGCTGGTGCGGATCGGTGCCAAGCACGCGGTGGTCGAGGGCAGGATCGGCCTCGACCCGCAGGCGCCGGCCGCGGTGCGCGCCGCGGAGGCGGGCGCGGAACTGGACGACGGCGCCCTGCTGATCAGCCGTACCGTGTCGGCCGAGGGGCGGTCCCGGGCACACGTCGGCGGCCGCGGCGTGCCGGTCGGGCTGCTCGCCGAACTCGCCGACGAGCTGGTCGCGGTGCACGGTCAGACCGACCAGCAGGGCCTGCTGCGCCCGGCGCGGCAGCGCGAGGCCCTGGACCGGTACGCGGGCGACGCCGTGGCCGGGCCGCTGGCGAAGTACGGCTCCGCGTACCGCCGGCTGCGGGACGTGGCCGACCAGCTCGACGAACTCACCACCCGGGCCCGGGAACGCGTCCAGGAGGCGGACCTGCTCCGCTTCGGCGTCGAGGAGATCTCCGCGGCCGAGCCGCTGCCGGGCGAGGACACCGAACTCGCCGCCGAGGCCGAACGTCTCGGCCACGCCGAGGCACTCGCCTCCGCGGCCACCCTCGCGCACGCCGGCCTCGCCGGGAACCCGGAGGACCCCGAGGGCGTCGACGCGGGCACCCTCGTGGCCGCCGCCCAGCGCGCGCTGGACGCGGTCAGCGCCCATGACCCGGTGCTGGCCGACCTGGCCGTCCGGCTCGGCGAGATCGGCATCCTCGCCGGCGACGTCGCGGGCGAACTCGCCGGCTACGCCGACAACCTCGACGCCGACCCGCTGCGGCTGGCCGCCGTCGAGGAGCGCCGGTCCGTCCTCGCGCACCTCGTCCGCAAGTACGGCACCGACGCCGCCGACGCGGGGAAGGGCGGCGGCATCGACGCGGTCCTCGCCTGGGGCGAGCGCAGCGCCACCAGGTTCACCGAGCTCGAAGGCGACGACGAGCGGATCGCCGAGCTGACCGTGGAGCGCGACGGGCTGCGCGCCGAACTCGGCGACCTCGCCCAGCACCTCACCGACGCGCGCACCGAAGCGGCCGAGCGGTTCGCCGTCGCCGTCACCGCGGAACTCGCCGAACTCGCCATGCCGCACGCCCGTGTCACCGTCGCGATCCGCCAGACCGGGGCGGCCGACCCCGCGACCGGGGTCGAGGTCGGTGGCCGCGCGGTCGTCGTCGGCCCCACCGGCGCCGACGAGGTCGAGCTCCAACTCGCCCCGCACCCCGGCTCGCCCGCGCGGCCCATCGCCAAGGGCGCCTCCGGCGGTGAGCTGTCCCGGGTGATGCTCGCGGTGGAAGTGGTCTTCGCCGGGTCCGACCCCGTGCCCACGTACCTCTTCGACGAGGTCGACGCCGGGGTCGGCGGCAAGGCCGCGGTCGAGGTCGGCCGGCGGCTCGCCCGGCTGGCGCGTACCGCCCAGGTCGTCGTCGTCACCCACCTTCCGCAGGTCGCGGCGTTCGCCGACCGGCAGTTGCTGGTCGAGAAGACCGACGACGGGTCCGTCACCCGCAGCGGGGTCTCCGTCCTCGAAGGGGAGGACCGCGTGCGCGAGCTCTCCCGCATGCTCGCGGGGCTGGAGGACTCGGAGTTGGGCCGCGCCCACGCCGAGGAACTCCTCGCCGCGGCGAAGGCGTCCCGCTGAACGGGTTCACCCGGGCCGCCCCGTCCTGTCGCTTCCGGGACCACCCGACGGTGGCGGGCCGGCTGCACAGTTCTCCCCCCGGCTCTGCCGGCAGGCGCCCCCAGCGCCTCTTGGGCGTTGGCGTCCTCTCGCGGAAGGAGCCGCACGAAGCCGGGGTGAGTACCCCCTTCCGCCACCCACCGGCCGTCCGGCCGGGGACGGGACCGCAACCAACTACGGCGAGGAGCCGCACACGGTGAACCCGAGAAGCGGGCATCTGTCGGTGGGGGCCGCCGCTGCCGCGGCGACCCGGGCGGCCTACCTCCAACTGCGCCGCAGGCCCCCCGTCGAGGCGCGCATGTGGCAGCGGACGAACCACGCCGGTCGCGGCGTGGAACTGTACGGCGGGCTGGCGGCAGCCGCGGGAGCCGCGACCGCGATGGCCGCGGCCGGCGGCGTGAGCGTGCGGGCCAGGATCGCCGCGGTCGGCGCCGCGCTGGCGGCCGGCGCGTGCGGGGCGTACGACGACCAGAAGGGCGTACCGGGCGAACGCGGCTTCGCGGCACACCTGGGCGCGTTGCGGGAGCGGCGGCTGACGTCCGGCGGCGTGAAGCTGCTCGGCATCGGCGCGGCGGGCCTGGCGGCGGGCGTGCTGCTCAAGGCCAGGCCGCTCGACCAGGTGCTGGCCGGCGTCGTCATCGCGGGCAGCGCCCATGCGGTGAACCTCGCCGACGTGGCGCCGGGCCGGGCCGCGAAGGCCGTGATCACGGTCGGGCTGCCGGGGCTGCTGCGGCGCGGCCCGGGCGCGGTGCTGGCCTCCGCGCCGCTCGGCGCGGCCGCCGCGGTGCTGGGCGACGACCTGAACGAGCGGACGATGCTCGGCGACGCGGGCGCGCACGCGCTGGGTGCGGCGCTGGGCGCGGCCCTCGCCCTCGCCGACGGGCGTACCGCGCTGGTCGCCCACGCGGCGGTCGTGGTCGCGCTGGCCGCGGTGGGGGACCGGGTCGGCGCGGGAGAACGGTTCTGGAACGCTCCCGGAGTGCGGCGGTTCGACGCCTGGGGCCGTACGGCGCACCCGTATGGGTGATCCCGGGCGCGGGTGGGCGGCAAGGACGCCCTCCACGGCGGTCAGGCCAGGGCCACGGCCTGGCATCCTGGACCGGGCGCCCGTGTCCGCGCCCGCCGCGTCCGCGTCCGCCGAGTCAGGAGCACCACCCGCGTGAGCAGCAGCCCGCACCCCGTCCAGGGGCCGCTCCACGCCGTGCACGTGCTGAGCGCGGCGGCGGGCGCGCACGTCTGCTCGCTGGCCGAAGGACTTGTCGCGCGCGGGGTGAACGTCACCGTCTGCGGCCCGGCCGGTACCGACGCCGCGTATGGCTTCGCGGCGGCCGGTGCCCGTTTCTCGCCGGTCGAACTCGGCCGTTCCGCGGTCGCCGACGCCCCCGCGGTCGCGGCGCTGCGGTCCGCCTGCACCGGTGCGGGCGTGGTCCATGCGCACGGCCTGCGGGCCGGGTTGATCGCCGCCCTCGCGCTCGGCGGCCGCCGGGTGCCGCTGGTGGTGACCTGGCACGGCGGGGAGGCACCTGCCGAGGGCCGGGCCGGGCTGATGGCGCGCTGGCTGGAACGCCGGGCGGTGCGCGCGGCCACCGTGGTGCTCGGGGTCTCCTCCGACCTGGTCGACCGGGCCCGCTTCCACGGCGCCCGTGACGTGCGGCTGGCGCCCGCGGCCGTACCGAGACCGCAGGCCCGTCCGCCGCTGCCGCCCGCCGACGGGGAGCGCAGAAAGCAGCGCGTCCGGGCCGAGTTCGGCGCCGAGGACCGGCCGCTGCTGCTGGCCGTCGGCCGGCTCGAACCGTCCAAGGGGTACGACTTCCTGCTGACGGCGGCCGCGCACTGGGCCGACTCCGAACTGCGGCCGCTGCTGGCGATCGCGGGGGAGGGGCAGGAGCGGGCGGCGCTGGAACACCGCATCGACACCGAGAAGTTGCCGGCGGTGCTGCTCGGGCGGCGCGACGACATCCCCGAACTGCTCTCCGCCGCCGACCTCGTGGTGCTGCCCAGCCACTGGGAGGGCCGCCCCCTGATCGCGCAGGAGGCGCTGCACGCCGGCGTCCCCCTGGTCGCCACCGCGGTCGGCGGCACCCCCGAACTCGTCGGCGACGCGGCCCTCCTCGTGCCCTACGGCGACCCGTACGTCTTCGCCCGCGCGGTCACCGATCTCCTCGCCGACCCGGACCGCCGGACCGCCCTCGCCATCGCCGGCCGCGCCCAAGCCGCCACCTGGCCCACCGAGGACGACACGGTCGCCCAAGTCCTCAGCGTCTACGACGAGTTGACGGCCCCCTGACCCGCGCGACCACCCACCGGGCAGGTGGTCCCTGAACCGACGGAACCACCCACCCGAAGGGTCAGGGGCGCCCCGCTACGCCTGGAAGGCGCCGCAGGCGGTGAGGCGCAGGGCGGTGTCGATGAGCGGGACGTGGCTGAACGCCTGCGGGAAGTTGCCGACTTGGCGCTGGCGGCGCGGGTCCCACTCCTCCGCGAGCAGCCCGAGGTCGTTGCGCAGCGCGAGCAGCTTCTCGAAGAGGCGGCGGGCCTCCTGCACGCGGCCGATCATCGCGAGGTCGTCGGCGAGCCAGAACGAGCAGGCGAGGAAGGCCCCTTCGTCGCCGGGCAGCCCGTCGAGGTTCTCGTCGCCGCTGTTGTCGCTGCTGGAGGTCGGGTAGCGCAGCACGAATCCGTCCTCCGTGGACAGCTCCCGCTGGATCGCCTCGATGGTGCCGATCACCCGCTTGTCGTCCGGGGGAAGGAAGCCCATCTGCGGAATGAGCAGCAAGGAGGCGTCCAGCTCGCGCGAGCCGTACGACTGGGTGAAGGTGTTGCGCTCCCGGTCGTAGCCCTTCTCGCAGACGTCGTAGTGGATCTCGTCCCGCAGTTCCTTCAGCTCTTCCAGCGGGCCCTCGATCTCGCCGGACTCGATGAGCTTGACGGTGCGGTCGACGGCCACCCAGGCCATCACCTTGGAGTGCACGAAGTGGCGGCGCGGGCCGCGCACCTCCCAGATGCCCTCGTCGGGCTCCATCCAGTGCTTCTCCAGGTAGCGGATCAGCTTGAGCTGGAGCACGCTCGCGTAGTCGTTGCGCGCCAGGCCGGTCATGTGGCCCAGGTGCAGGGCCTCGGTGACCTCGCCGTAGACGTCGAGCTGGAGCTGGTGCGCGGCGCCGTTGCCGATCCGTACCGGCGACGAGCCTTCGTACCCGGGCAGCCAGTGCAGCATGTTCTCGCCCAGCTCACGCTCGCCGGCGATGCCGTACATGATCTGGAGGTTCTCCGGGTCGCCGGCCACCGCGCGCAGCAGCCACTCGCGCCAGGCGCGGGCCTCCTCGCGGTAGCCGGTGCGCAGCAGGGAGGACAGGGTGATCGCGGCGTCCCGCAGCCAGGTGAAGCGGTAGTCCCAGTTGCGCACCCCGCCGATGTCCTCCGGCAGGGAGGTGGTGGGCGCGGCGACGATCGCGCCGGTCGGCCCGTAGGTGAGGGCCTTGAGCGTGATCAGGGAGCGGATCACGGCCTCCCGGTAGGGGCCTGTGTACGTGCACTGCTCGACCCACTCCCGCCAGAAGTCCTCGGTCGCGGCGAGCGAGCCGAGCGGGTCGGGCAGCGAGGGCTGCGGCTTGTGCGACGGCTCCCAGCTGATGGTGAAGCAGACCCGGTCACCGGGTGAGACGGTGAAGTCGCTGTACGTGGTCAGGTCTTCGCCGTAGGTCTCGACGTCGGTGTCCAACCACACCGAGTCGGGGCCGGCCACCGCGACCGTGCGGTCCCCGACCTGCTGCACCCACGGCACGATCTGGCCGTAGGAGAAGCGCATACGCAGGGAGGAGCGCATCGGCACCCGGCCGCTGACGCCCTCCACTATCCGGATCACCTGCGGCGCGCCGTCTCGCGGCGGCATGAAGTCGGTCACCCGGACCGTGCCGGTGCGGGTGTCCCACTCCGACTCCAGGATCAGCGACTCGCCGCGGTAATGGCGGCGTGTCGCGTCCGGCGTCTTCACACCCTCGGCGACGGCCGGGCCGATCCGCCAGAAGCCGTGCTGGTCGGTGCCGAGCAGGCCGGCGAAGACCGCCGGCGAGTCGAACCGTGGCAGGCACAACCAATCGACGGTGCCGTCCCTGCAGACCAGTGCGGCGGTCTGCATGTCACCGATGAGTGCGTAGTCCTCGATACGCCCGGCCACGTGAAACTCCAGTCGAACACGGCGCCGCCCCCGCTGGGACGGTCTTGCGGTATGGGGGCAATTCCTGCGGCAAATCAGCTCTGGAACTGTGGACGAGCTAGTGATCCGGAGAGGGGCGGGGATGGTGCCGTGCCGGTCGCTCGCGCAATGCGTTCGAGCAGAATACGTCCTCACAGCGAGCGGTGCGCGCCTCTCCCTGATCTTCACTGCGCCGGTCGGGTGGTCACCCGACCGGGTGCGAGCGGATCGGACGTCACCGCAGGCAGACACGTTACGTGCCCGCCGTCCAGCCTCGCACGTCGACCGCCGTGCACGCGATTGGCACCTGGCGTCCGCACGGTCACCACGGATTCCTCACATCATCGCCATGCCGTCGTCGTGCGGTGAATACTCCCCGGCGGTCCGCGCCTGCCGCCATCCGCGCCCGAAGGCGCTGATACCCTGGTAGCCCGTGGGCCGGTGGGCTGTGAACCACTGAACCGCCGCGACGGCGCGAACGACCCGAGCGCCGTCCCGACCCTCACCTTGCGACCACGGGAGCCCCCTCTTGGCAATTGCGCCGAAATCCACGACGACCAAGCACATCTTCGTCACCGGTGGGGTGGCCTCCTCGCTGGGCAAGGGACTCACCGCCTCCAGCCTCGGCGCCTTGCTCAAGGCGCGCGGCCTGCGCGTGACCATGCAGAAGCTCGACCCGTATCTCAACGTGGACCCGGGCACGATGAACCCGTTCCAGCACGGTGAGGTCTTCGTCACCGACGACGGCGCCGAGACCGACCTCGACATCGGCCACTACGAGCGCTTCCTCGACGTGAACCTGGCCGGCTCCGCGAACGTCACCACCGGCCAGATCTACTCCTCGGTGATCGCAAAGGAGCGGCGCGGCGAGTACCTGGGCGACACCGTCCAGGTCATCCCGCACATCACCAACGAGATCAAGTCCCGTATCCGGCGGATGGCCGGCGGCGACGTCGACGTGGTCATCACCGAGGTCGGCGGCACCGTCGGCGACATCGAGTCGCTGCCCTTCCTGGAGTCGGTCCGCCAGGTCCGCCACGAGGTCGGCCGCGACAACGTGTTCGTGGTGCACATCTCCCTGCTCCCCTACATCGGCCCGTCCGGCGAGCTGAAGACCAAGCCGACCCAGCACTCGGTCGCGGCGCTGCGCAACATCGGCATCCAGCCCGACGCGATCGTGCTGCGCGCCGACCGCGAGGTGCCCACCGCGATCAAGCGGAAGATCTCCCTGATGTGCGACGTCGACGAGGACGCGGTGGTCGCCGCGATCGACGCCCCCTCCATCTACGACATCCCCAAGGTGCTGCACACCGAGGGTTTGGACGCCTACGTGGTGCGGCGGCTGGACCTGCCCTTCCGCGACGTGGACTGGTCCCAGTGGGACGACCTGCTCAAGCGGGTGCACGAACCCGCCCACGAGGTCACCGTCGCCCTGGTCGGCAAGTACATCGACCTGCCCGACGCCTACCTGTCGGTCACCGAGGCGATCCGGGCCGGCGGCTTCGCGAACAACGCCCGCGTGACCGTGAAGTGGGTCGCCTCCGACGACTGCAAGACCCCCGCCGGCGCCGCGGCGCAGCTCGCCGGTGTCGACGCGGTGTGCGTGCCCGGCGGCTTCGGCGACCGCGGCGTGGAGGGCAAGGTCGGCGCCATCACCTACGCGCGCGAGCAGCGCCTCCCGCTGCTCGGCCTGTGCCTGGGCCTGCAGTGCATCGTGATCGAGGCCGCCCGCAACCTCGCCGGGATCGCCGACGCGAACTCCACCGAGTTCGACCCCGCCACCGCGCACCCGGTCATCTCCACCATGGCCGAACAGCTCGACATCGTGGACGGCAAGGGCGACCTCGGCGGCACCATGCGGCTGGGCACCTATCCGGCCAAGCTCGCCGAGGGCTCCATCGTCCGAGAGGTCTACGGCGACCAGCCCTACGTCGAGGAGCGGCACCGCCACCGCTACGAGGTCAACAACGCCTACCGGGCCGAGCTGGAGCAGAAGGCCGGCCTGGTCTTCTCCGGCACCTCGCCCGACAACAAGCTGGTGGAGTACGTGGAGTACCCGCGCGACGTGCACCCCTACCTGGTGGCGACGCAGGCCCACCCCGAGCTGAAGTCCCGGCCGACCCGGCCGCACCCGCTCTTCGCCGGCCTGGTCAAGGCCGCGGTCGCGGCCCAGACGGCGCGCTGACATCCCGCTGGCATCCCGCACCCCGGCCGCAATCCCGACTCCCTGACACACCGGAAGGCGCACCATGCTGCAGGACACTCCGCAGGAGTGGCAGGTCACGGCCACCACCACGCCGTTCACCGGCAAGAAGACCGGTGTGCGCACCGACCGGGTGGTGATGCCCGACGGCTCCACCGTCAGCCGTGACTACCAGGTCCACCCCGGTTCCGTGGCCGTCCTCGCCCTCGACGACGCCGACCGCGTCCTGGTGCTCAAGCAGTACCGGCACCCGGTCCGGCAGAAGCTCTGGGAGATCCCCGCCGGGCTGCTCGACATCCCCGGCGAGAACCCGCTGCACGCCGCCCAGCGCGAGCTGTACGAGGAGGCGCACGTCAAGGCCGAGGACTGGCGGGTGCTCGCCGACATCTACACCACGCCCGGCGGCTCCGACGAGGCGGTCCGGGTCTTCCTGGCCCGCGGTGTCTCCGCGGCCGAAGGCGAGCGCTTCGAGGTCAGCGAGGAGGAGGCCGACCTGGAGTACGCGCGGGTGCCGCTTGCCGAGCTGGTCCAGGGGGTGCTGGCGGGCGAACTCCACAACAGCTGCCTGGTGGTCGGGGTGCTCGCGCTCAACGCCGCGCTCGGCTCGGGCGGAGTGGACGCGCTGCGCCCGGCGGATTCGTCGTGGCCGGCGCGGCCGTTCACGGCGTAGCGGGGGTCGAAGGGGCGCGGGGTGATCTGAAAGGGTGATCATTGGTGCCCTCGTCGGCCAAGGACCCAGGAGCGCGGTGCCCGGCGTGAACTAGGCTCGACGCGCCCCCTTCCCGGGGCACCACCTCACCTCCGGGAGCGCGCCAGTGCCGGACCAGGCCCTCGACCCGCGGCGGTCCCCTGCGGGGAGCACCGACGAGACGGGGAGCCCTGCGCCCGAGCGGTCTCCTGCAGAGCCGGAGCCGGAAGAGGAGTTGGAGCCGGCGGGCACGGCGGGTGCCCCGGCAGTGGTGGAACCCGGGCGATCGGCGGAGGAACCCGAGCCGGCCGGCGGGCAGTCCGAGGCCACGGGGGAAGCGGGAGAAGCGGCGGAAACGGCGGCTCCCGAACCGGGAGACACCGGGCCGCAGCCGCAGCCGCAGCCGCAGCCGCAGCCGACGCCGGATCGGGAGCCCGAGCCCCAGGTCGGGCAGCGCGCGGACCCGGGAGGGCGCGCCGCGGGCATGCCGTCCCAACCCGCCCCTTCCGCCGGCCCGGCCGCTTCTGCCGGCCGTGCCCGTTCCGCTCCCGCCGCGTCTGCCGTACGTCCCGGCCCCGGCGTGCGCGTCGAACCGGCGGCCGTACCCGTTCCGGCCCCTTCGGTGCCGCCCCGGTCGCCGCTCCCGCCGGCCGCCGCACCCGCCGGCGGCCCGCCCGCGCCCGCCGCCGAACCCGTCGGCACCGTCGTCGCACGCGAACTGCCCGAGCCGGCCGCGTACTTCGGGGGGCGCGAGCGGGAACTCGCCCAGCTGCGCGCCGACATCGTGCGGCCCGGGCTCGCCGTTGCCGGCGGGAAGCAACCGGACCGCGGCAGGGTGCTGCTGGTCGTCGGCCGTCCCGGCGCCGGGCGCACCGGACTGGCGGCCAAGCTGGCGCGGGAGCTCGCGGCGGCATACCCCGACGGGCAGTTCTTCGTGCGGCTCACCGACACCGACGGCGTCCCCGTGCCCGCGGAGGACACCGCCCGCGCGCTGCTTCGGGCCCTCGCCGGCCGGGGGCCCGCCGGCCGTCCCGCGGTCGCGCTGCCCGGGCAGTCGGCTCCCGGCCGAACCGACACCGCGCCCCTGCCGGACCCCGCCGCAGACCCGGTGGCCGTACTGCGCGCCGCCACCGCCGGGCGCCGGCTGCTGCTGGTACTCGACGACGTGGTGCGCGCCGACCAGCTCTCCGGGCTGCTGCCCGAGTCGCCCGGCAGCCTGGTGGTGGCCACCGCCGACGGCCCGCTGTCCGGCATTCCGGACGTCCGCCCGTGCACCCTCGGCGGCCTGGACACCCCCGCCGCGCTCGCGCTGCTCGCCCACACCATCGGCGGCACCCGGGTCACCAACGACCCGCGCGCCGCCGAGACGCTCGTGCAGGAGTTGTCCGGCCACCCCACCGC
>NZ_JACEGK010000065.1:0-20784 GCF_056859195.1 Streptomyces sp. NH27 | reverse complement strand
CCCCCTCGCCTCACGGGCCTCCATCCCATTCCGCGAGCTGTGGGACGAGCCGTTCGTGGCCGCGAAGGCCGAGACCGGCCAGTGGCAGGAGTACTGGACGGCCGCCGGCGAACGCGACGGTCACCCGGTACGGATCGGCGCCGTCACCGACCAGCCCGACGAATGGCTCAGCGCGATCGCCAACGGCGACGGCATCGCGCTCGCCCCCGAGTCCGCGGCCCGCTTCTACGCCCGCCCCGGTGTCACCTACCGCCCGGTCACCGGCGTCAGCCCCAGCCGGGTCTGCGTGGCCTGGGCACCCGCCGCCGACGGCGACCCCGTCGTCCGGGACTTCGTCCGCTGCTGCCTCGACGCGATGCCCGAAGCCGCCGAAGCGCGCGACCCCGATCCCGATCCCGATCCTGACCCCGATCCCGGTCCACGTCCCGACGGTCGGTGAACTCCACTGCCGGCGCCGACCGACATCGCGCCGGCTGCCTCGGTCACCGAGCCCCGGCGAGCCTGCCTGGTGATCCGCCCCGGCAAGGCGCACCCTGGAAAAAGGGCGCGCGTGTGCCCGGCCCGGCGCGCGCCGGGGCACCGCAGCACCGGGAGGACCGCGACATGACCCCCACCGAGCAACCGAGAGCCGCGGACACCCTGGTCGTATTCGGCATCACGGGCGACCTCGCCCGCAAGATGACCATGCGCGCCCTGTACCGCCTCGAAGAGCGCGGCCTGCTCAGTTGCCGCGTCATCGGCGTGGCCAGCACCGAAATGACCACGGCCGACTTCGTCGCGCAGGCCAGGGACCGTATCGCCGCCACCGGCCAGCAGATCGACGACGACATCTTCCGCCGGTTCGCCGAGCGCTTCACCTACCTGTTCGGCGACGTCACCGATCCCGAGCTCTACACCCGGCTCGGCGCGGAGATCGGGCCAGGCCACTCCACCCTGTACTACCTCGAAATGCCGCCCCAGCTCTTCGGGCCGATCGTCGAACAGCTCGGTGCCGCGGACCTGTTGTCCGATGCCCGGGTCGCCGTCGAGAAGCCGTTCGGGAACGACCTCGCCTCCGCCCGCGCGCTCAACACCCGCCTGCACGCCGTCCTGCGCGAGGACCAGCTGCTGCGCGTCGACCACTTCCTCGGCAAGGAACCGGTGATCGAGCTCGAATACCTCCGCTTCGCCAACCCCGCGCTGACCGGCCTGTGGGACCGCGACAGCGTCAGCGCCGTGCAGATCACCATGGCCGAGGACTTCGGCATCGAGGACCGCGGAGCCTTCTACGACTCCGTCGGAGCGCTGCGCGACGTGGTGCAGAACCACCTGCTCCAGGTGCTCGCCGCCGTCACGATGGACCCGCCCGCCGACGCGGGCGCCGACAGTCTCAGGGACCGCAAGGCCGAGGTGCTCAAGGCCGTACGCGCCGCCGACCCGCGCCGTAGCGTCCGCGGCCAGTACACCGGCTACCGCGACACGCCCGGCGTCGCCGGTGACTCCGACACCGAGACGTACATCGCGCTGCGGCTGGAGATCGACAACTGGAAGTGGATCGACGTCCCGTTCTTCCTGCGCGCCGGGAAGAACATGCCGGTGCGCAACACCGAGGTGCGCCTCATCCTGCGCCGCGCCCCACGCCTCGCCTTCCTGCCCACACCGCATCAGGCCGAGCAGAACCAGATCGTGCTGCGGATCGATCCCGACCCCGGCGTGTGCCTGCAACTGGTCGCGCAGGACGAGCAGACCTGGCGCCCCCTGCACATGAACGCCTCCTTCGTACGGGAACTCGGTGAGCCCTTCGAGCCGTACGAGCGTCTGCTGCACGGCGCCCTCATCGGCGACCACAGCCTGTTCACCCGGGAGGACGGCGTGGAGGAGGCGTGGCGGATCGTGCAGCCCCTCCTCGACGACCCGGCCCCGCTGCACCCCTACGCACCCGGCAGCTGGGGCCCCGCCGAGGCCGACGCCCTCGTCCACGGCCACCCGCGCTGGCACCAGCCCTGGACCGCCGGCTTCGACGCCTGACGACGCCACGCCCGCACCGCCGGCGACGCCGCTGGGACGGCGCCGCCCCCTCCGACCGGTGTCAGGGCCGGTCGAAGGGGGCGCGGGTCAGGGGGCCGTGCGGGTCGGGGCCGACGCGATACGGGGGTCGCTCGGCCCGTGGCTGTCCCGCTGCTATCCCGCGCTCCGGCCGAGGTCGGCCGGCTCGGGGGCAGCGGACCGGCCGGCACGTCTCGCCCGGCCCACGGACGTGGAGGGCCACCACGAGCGCTCGCCGAGCGCGAGGAGGCTCGCGGGCACGAGCACCGTACGCACCAGCAGGGTGTCGAGCAGCACGCCGACCGCGATGGCGCTGCCGACCTGGGCGACCGGCACGTACGGCAGCCGGGACAGCGCCCCGAAGGTGCAGGCCAGCACCACGCCGGCGGCGGTGATCACCCCGCCGGTCACGCTCAGCCCGCGCAGCATCCCCTCATGGATGCCCAGCGTCTTCGACTCCTCACGCACCCGCGCGATCAGGAAGATGTTGTAGTCGACGCCGAGCGCGATGAGGAACACGAAGATGTACAAGGGCAGTTGGGCCTCGATACCCGGGTAGCCCAGTGCGTGCCACAGCAGGCTGGCGAGCCCGAAGGCGGCCGCGAAGCTCAGGCCCGTGGTGAGCACCAGCACGATCGGCGCGATGATCGCCCGCACCAGGATCGAGATGATCAGCAGCACGACGATCAGCACCAGCGGGATCAGCACCTTCGCGTCCCGGTCGGCCGCCTGCGCGGTGTCGTACTGCACCGCGGGCCCGCCGCCGACGAGCGCGCCGGGCGCCTGGGCGTCCAGCCTGCTGCGCAGGTCCTTCAGCACGTCATAGCCCTGCGACCCGTAGGGCGGGACCGAGAGGGTCACGCTCGTCGCGGAGTAGCGGCCGACCGGGTCGGCGGCCGTGACACCCGCGACCCTCGGAGTCGCGTTCGCCGTCGCGGTCACCTTCGCGACCTCGTCGGCCGGGCTGAGCACGGTCAACGGGTCGGTGGCGCCGGCCGGGAAGTGCGCGGCGACCAGGTGCCTGCCGACGACGCTGTCCTTCTGCCCCTTGACGATGGCGATCGGGTCGTTGCTCGTGTGCAGCGAGGCAAGTCCGGTACAGGCCGCGCCGAGCAGGACGACCGCCCCGATCGCCACCGGCAACGGGCGCCTGGCGACCCACTCGCCGATGGACCGCCACGCCCGCGAGCCCTCCTGATGGGCCTGGTCGGGCCGGGGGATCAGCGGCCAGAAACCGGGACGCCCGACCAGGAGCAACAGCGCGGGCAGCAAGGTGACCTGGCCGACGAGCACCGCGGCGATCGCCACGGCGGCGACCGGGCCGAGGCCGCGCAGCGCGGCCGACTGCGCCGCGAGGAGGCAGAGCATCCCGCACACGACGGTCGCCGCGGACGCCGCCACCGACGGAAGCGTCCGCCGCAGCGCGACCGCCATCGCCTCGGCACCGGAGTCGGCGGCGGAGAGTCCGGCACCACGCAGGATCACCACGTCGGCCTGATCCGTCTTCGGCTTGCCCTTGGTCGCCGCGTCCTGGATCTCGGCGACCTTCGTGGAGGCCGCCTTCGCCGGCAGGTTCGCCTGGGCGGTGTCGTCGACCTTGCCGCCGAGACCGTTGGAGAGGGGATTGAGCACGATGACGAGGGCCAGCCAGATGGCGAGCACCAACCAGCGCGCCCAGCGCAGGGTGCGCGCCAGGCGGTCGGCCGGGCCCGTTGGGGGGGCATCGACGGACGGGGTTTGCAACACGACTCCTTGTACAGCGGTTATGGCGCCCTGAGTGAGGGTTTTGGCGGCGCTCTTCCCCCGTACCCATGAGCGCACCGCGGCCGAGGTCCTCGACGAGGAGGCGTACGACTGGGTCCGTGCCACCGAACTGCTCACCGACGCCGAGTGCGCGCGGCAGTTCGCGGTCGGCATCGACGTGAACACCGCGTTCCTCGCGGCCGCCAACCGCCTGGCCGTGGGCCTGTCCGGGCCGGAGCACGTACGGTCGCCGCGGTTCGACAAGACGGTGCCCGGCTCCTGGCTGGTGGACCTGTCCGGCATCGAACTCGACCCGCGGCTGCCGTCGCCGTTCACCCCGCACGGCCGGCGTCCCGAGGGCCCGGCCTGGTACGCCACCCCGACCGTCGCCTACGCGCAGGAGCTGATCGACACCTACCGGCTGCCGGTGCGGCTCGCCCCGGCCGAGGCGTGGGTACGGCGCGCGGCAGGCTCGTACCTGGACCCCTGGTACAAGCACCTCGCGGAGGCGTACAAGGCGACGATGGCCGACCTGGGCGTGACCGCCGACCTGGCTCCGCACGAGTTCCTCACCGCGATGCAGACGCACAAGGCCGGCGACCCGGGCATGGCGGCGGTGCTGTCCGCGATCAAGTCGACGGTCAAGGGCGGCATCGGCAAGCTCCGCGAGCGTCCCCAGGGCGCGAAGTACCGGCCCGGCGAGCGCTGGCCGGCGCTGGAACGCCCGAGCTGGCGGCCCGACATCCGGGCCGCGGTCATCGCCGCGGCCCGGGTCAACATGCACCGCAAACTCGTCAGGACCGCGCTCGCCACCAGCAGCAGCGCGCCGCCGCCCGGCGCCGTGGTGTTCGGCGCGGACGCGGTGCTGCCGATCGCGGTGCTGTCGGACTGCGCCGTCTACCCGTCGGCCGGGCCGTCGCCCCTGGACGTCCTGCCCTACGACAGCGCGGGGAAGCCGGCGCCGGGCACGTTCCGGCTCGGGGTGTCCCCGGGCACGGTCAAGCACGAGGGCACCCAACCGCTCTACTGGGCGGTGGAGTTGCTGGAACAGCAGCACAACCCCGCCCGGCACGTCAAGGGCGGGGACGCGGTCCTGGACGAGGGGGAGTAGCCGGTGGGCGTCATCCAGGACAGCCTGGACCGGGCGGGCGCGGCGACCGCGACCCGGCCCATCCCGAAGACCGCCGCCGCGCGGATGCGGTTCCTGCTCAAGACGGAGAAGGGCTCGACCCGCGCGGTGGCCGACCGGCTCGGGATCTCCCAGCGCACGGTGGAGCGATACGTCAAGGGCACCCTGCGCCGGCCGCGCAAGGACCTCGCCACGCGCCTGGAGCAGGAGGTCCGCAAGGACTGGCAGCCCCGCGTCCGGCAACGGGCGAGGAAGAGGGCCGCGACGTCGGGCGGCATCGTGATCGAGACCCGCGCCCGGTTCGGGTTCACCGCGGCCCCCGGCTCGACCGACGACGGCCGGATGCGCCGCCTGACCCAGCATCTGCCCCCCGCGTACGCGGCCCGCCTGTTCGACGCGCGGTCCACCGGCGCCACCGAGCAGCAACTCCAGGCCATCGCCGCGGAGGGGCTCCAGGAGGTCTACTTCAAGGACCGCGGCCGCCGCGCCCACGACCTGGAGGTCGAGTTCACCGACATCGACTACGTCGAACTGGACTTCTGAACGCCCCTCCCCGACTGGTTCAGCAGGCGGGCAGACCGGGCAGGTCGTGGAACTTCGCCGCGTAGTCCACGTACGGCGCGAACGTCCAGGACGTCCCCACGCCGATCGGCCGGCCGTTCTGATCCACGAGCTCGGTGCGGTACAAGACGTCGCCGGCATTGCCGACATCTCCGCCGGCCACCCAGCAGTTTGCGGATCAGCGCGAGGCGGGCGGTGCCGGGTGAGCGTGTGCGGATGCGTACGGCCCGGGTCGTGCGGGTTGTCCTGACCGGTTCGGCGGGGCAGCCGGAATACGTACTCCCGGTTCCCGGTTGCCGCAGAACGTGTACCGATCTCTCCAGCCGGCCGGCGGAATACACCCGTTGCTTGCCGGGCGCTTCAGTCCCTCCGGGTTCGACCCCTCGGCGGTCGTCGACGACCACGTACTCGGGCTGCTGCTGGAAGCCGCGCGGTGGGCGCCGTCGGCGGGAAACTCCCAGCCGTGGGGTTTCTTCACCGGCAGGCCCGGTGAAGAGGAGCACGACCGGGTGATCCCCCACCTCGCGCCGAGTTCCGCCCGGTGGGCGACGGACGCGGGCCTGCTCGTCGTCACACTGACACGCCGCCACGTCGATGCCACGCAACTGCTCTACTCCGAGTTCGCGGACTACGACCTGGGCCAGGCCGTCGCCCACATGACGATCCAGGCCCAGGCCCTGGGGCTGGACTCGCACCAGTTCCGGGCCTTCGACCTGGCAGGTCTCACCAAGGAGCTGGACCCGCAGCCGGGCTGGGCGATCGTCTCGATGATCGCGGTGGGCAAGGCAGCCGGAGGACCTCCGGAGGGCCGCGACCGGCGAAGCGTCGCGCAGTTGCGTTCCGCCCCCTGGGCAGCGGCGCAGTAGCGGGCCGCCCGGCCTGGGTCCCGTCCTGCGCCGGCCGGCTCGCGTCGAGCGTGAGGGCTTTGGGCCGGCGAATCCCGCCAGGATGCTCACGCTGCGAGGCCCGTTCGACCTGGACGTTTTGACCTTGACACGGTGACAAGGTCTTCACTCCTTGCCGAGGAGGTGGTCTCGATGACGACCACGACAGGCGACCCGGATGTCGAACGCGCGCTCCAGGGGCTGGCGGACGGCCGTTCGCCGGTACGGCTGCGGGCCGCTCTGGCGGCGGGTACGACGCCCGACCCGCGCTTCGTCGGCCCGCTCGTCGAGCGATGCGCGGTCGAGCCCGATTTCTTCGTCCGTGACATGCTGACCTGGGCGCTCACCCGGTACCCGGTGCCCATGACGCTTCCCGCGCTGCTCCGCGAGGTCCGCTCGCAGCGTGCGCAGGCGCGCAGCCAGGCGCTGCACACGCTGTCCAAGATCGGGGACCGGCAGGCGTGGCCGGCCATCACGCGCGACGTGCTGTCCGACGCCGACGAGGAGGTGGCACGGTGCGCCTGGCGGACCGCGGTGGTGCTGGTGCCGGAAGGCGAGGAGCCCGCGCTGGCCACGGTGCTGGCGACCCAGCTCGGGCGCGGCGGGCGGGAGACCCAACTGAGCCTGAGCCGGGCACTGGTCGCGTTGGGTGAGGCGACGGCGCCGGCGTTGCGTGCCGCGACGACGGCCCCCGACCCGCGCACGCGTACGCACGCGCTCGCCACGGAACGGCTGTTGCGCGACCCGGAATCCGGGTTCGAGTTCGCGGTCGAGCAGGCGAAGCGCGCCGTGGCCCTCGGCCAGTCCGGCGAACCCGGCGAGTCCGGCGAGTCCGGTCAGTCGGCTCAGCCCGGCGAACCCGGTGAACCCGGCCAGTCGGGCCCGTTCGGCGACCCACGCCGCCAGGAGGGACCGTAGGACGTGCTGATCGGTGAGGTGGCGCGACGCTCCGGGGTCAGCGCCCGCATGCTCCGGCACTACGAGTCGCTCGGGCTGCTGCGCCCGACGGGCCGTACCGGCTCCGGCTATCGGGAGTACTCCCGGGACGACGTCCGGCGGGTCCTCGACATCGAGAGCCTGCGGTCGCTGGGTCTGCCGCTGCGCGAGGTCGGCAGGGCGCTCGACGACCCCGACCTGACCCCCTCCGTGCTCGTCGGCGACCTCATCCGCCAGACGCGCGAACGCATCGCGGCGGAGACCGAACTGCTCACGCGGCTGCGCCGGATCGATGCCGCGGAGCCCGCCGGCTGGGAGGACGTCCTTCGGGTCATCGCGCTCCTGCGGGCCTTGGGGTCGAAGAGCGCCAACGCGCGCCAACGCGCGGCCCTCTCCTCGGCAGGTGAGGTTCCGGTGCCGGTGGAGGCCCTGGTCCAGGCGGTACTGAGCGAGACGGAGCCGAATGTCGCAGGGACCCTTCGGTGGGCGCTGGCGCGATCGGGCGACGGTGGTCCCGCGCTGCTGGCGGAGGGGCTCGGCTCGCCGGTGGCCGCGGTGCGGGACCGCGCCGTTCGGGCCCTCGTCGAACTGCCCGGCGCCGAGGCCACCGACCGGCTGCGGGACGCTCTTGCGAACCCCGACCCCGCGGTTCGCGGGCATGCGGCTCTGGAACTCGGGACACGTGGTGCGGCCGACGCGGTTCCGACGCTCGTCGACATGATCGTGGAGGGCCGGAACGACACCGACGCGGCCGATGCGCTCAGCGCGCTCGCGGGCGACACCGACACGGCCGATCGGATCGCGACCCGGGTCGTCGACCGCCTCGCCGACGACACCGCGGAAGCGCCTGCACGCGGCCGGCTGACCCAGGCGCTCGCGGGCATCCCCGGGACGACGGCGCAACGGGCTCTGGCGGAGCTGTCGCATGACGCGGACCGTGCCGTCGCGCTGACCGCGGCATACCTTCTCCGGCTGCGCGCCGCACGGTAGCGACCTGGGGAGCAAGGGCCGACCGAACCGCCCGGTCCGTGAACTGGGCGGCGGCACATGTCGGTCGGGCCGCCCGTCGGGCCGGACGCGTACTCGGCAGGCCCGCTCGACGGCCCGGGCTCGCCCTTCCCGGCCGGGCCCGGTCGAACCGGCGTCCACACTCCGAGTACCCCGAGCACTCCGAACAGCTTGCTCAGCCGGGCGACCTTTGGTCGAGGGCAGCGCCCTGCGTCCGGGGCACTGCCCTCCTCGATGTCATGCGGAGGGCGCTCGGTCCTCGTCGGGGATGCCCACGATCCGTGCGTTGAGGGCGACGAGGGCCATCAACGGAATCAGCGCGGTCAGGGTCCAGCCCAGCGTGAACACCTCCGCGCACCAGCCCACCAGCGCGGGACCGAGCAGCACACCGCCGTAGGTGAACGTGGTGAAGCGGGACACGAACACGGCCGCTCCCGGTCCCTCGCCGCCGGCGTGGCCCGCCGCGCTGAAGAGCATGGGCAGCGGCAGCGCGGCGCCGATCCCGACGATGCCGAACCCGGCGATCGCCGCCACCCGGAACGGCACGAGGACCGCCACGATCAGGCCGAGCACGCCGATGATCGCGCCGGTCCGGAACAGCACGACGGCCGCGAACCTGCGGTTGAGCCGGTCGCCCACGAGCCGGCCCGCGGACTGGCAGGCGACGTATGCGGTGTATCCCAAGGACGCCGCCGTGAGGGTGGAGCCCCGATCGTGGTGCAGGAAGACTCCGCTCCAGCTGTTCACCGCACCCTCACAGATCATCAGGATCGCCCCGAGCGCGCCGAAGACCAGTACGGGACCGTGCCAACCGTCGAGCCAACTCGTCTTCTGCCGCTCGGACTTCGGCACGCCCGGGGCGGTGGTACTTCGGTCGGCGGCCGGCGGCAACAGCGCGGCGGTCACCGGGACCACGGCGAGCAGCAACACCGCCCCCATCGCGGTGAACTGCGCGCCGGGGGAGATCCCGGAACGGGTCGACGCGGCGCCGATCAGCGACGAGAGGACCGCACTCAGTCCCCAGGCCGCGTGGCAGCCGTTCATGACGGGTCGCTTGAGTGTCCGCTCCACCGCCACCGCGTGCGTGCTCATGGCAACGTCGCACATGCCGTGCGTCGCACCCAGCAGGAGCAGTGAGGCGGCGAGCTCGGCGGCGTTGCGGGACAGGCCCACGCAGGCCAGCAGCACCGGTGCGATCAGCAGCATAGACCGGATGATCACGGCGCTGCCCAGCCGTGCGACGAGCGCTCCGACGAACTGCATCGCGATGATGGCGGCGACGCCGAAGGACGTCAGGATCACCCCGAGTTCGCCGTCCCCGAGGTGGTGGTTCGCCTGGATCGAGGGCACCCGGGCGATCCAGGCGGAGATGATCATGCCGTTGAGGAAGAACACGGCGGTGACCGCCCACCGGGCGCGTGCGGCGGCGCGCGGGGAGTCCTGATGGCTGGGCATCGAACGGTCGGTGGTGGTGGTGGTGGCGGTGCTGCTGTCGGTGAGGTCGGTCGGGTCGGAGACGGCCATGCTGCGCGTCACCTCCCACCGAGTGCCGGGGCGAGGACTCTTGCCGTGCAACTGCACGTCGAGACGCTGCCGTCCGCGGCGACATCGTCGAACGGCATTGGCCGGCACGGTGGTTGGCCGGGCGTTGCGCGGACCACGCGGGAGCCGCCGCGGGTGGGGAGGACCACCGGCGTCCGTGGGCTTGCGGTACTGGCTGACATCGTCGTGTCCTCTTCCTGCGTACGGTGGGCCGCCTGCCGCGCGGTGCGCCCGGCGCCCGGTCTGTCAGCCGTACGACGAACGGGGCGGGACGGAATCGACACGGCGGCCGGGATGACGCGAGAGGCACGACGTCCCGAGTGAGGCGGTGCGGTGGCAGCCCACGCACCGGACACCTCCGGTGGGCGCCCGGGTGCACTGCCGGGCTGCCCCGGACCGGTCAGGCCATGGCGCGGCCCGCGGCGGCGACCAGGATGTCGGTCGCGGTGATGGCGCTCTCGCGTCGTTCGGCCAGGGCGGTGTGGTCGGGGGCGTCTCGCAGGTCGAACGCGGCCTGTGCGGCCTGCCGTGCGGGCTGGGCGAGGGCCGGTTCGATGACGGAGACCGCGACCAGCGGGGCGGTGACGGCCGAGCGGGTGGCACGGGACACGGTACGGGCCGCCTCGAACGCCTCGGGGTCCGCGCCGTCCAGCCGCAGCGCCTCGCGGTGCCACATGGCCCGCCGATGATCACCCAGCGCGGCGACCAGCTCGCCGAGTGCCGCACGGAGCGCCTGCGTGTTCTGGTCGGCGCGGGCGGCCTGCCGGGACCGCCGGTCGCTGCGGCTCTGCAGAAGCCCGGTGAGTGCCCCGCCGAGCAGGGTGCCGGCCACGGCTATGACGGTGGACCACATCAGGATTCTCCTTCGCTATGACGCTGCATCACACGAGGATTCTCCTTGGGAGCGGGGGCTATCCACCGAGCACGTCAAGACTCCGGCCGTGCGGTGTGCGGCGGGCGGGCGCCGAGGGCCGGCCGGGGCACCTGGGGCCGGTCAGGCGCGGGGCGGGTGCCGCGCGGCGGGCGAGGGCAACGCGCGGAGAACGTTTTCGGCCACGGCCGACCAGATTCCAACGTAAAGCGACAATCCTTGGCGAGGACTCTAGCCGCCATCCGTGGTCTAGTCCACTCTCCGTGCAGGGATGTGTGAGGCGGGGTGAGGGATCTTCCCCCGATGTCCGGAGTGCGCGATTTCGGGGTCAAGTGGCCGTCTGTGGCGGCCAGTTTGCGTGAATCTGCTCGATCGGCCCAGTATTCGCGCACGTATTGACAGCTGATGATCCTTGCGCTGCACTATCGGCGATCGGAACTGCTGTCGTGATCTGTATTCGAGAACGGAAGTCCTCGCCCATGCGGAGATCAGCCCGCGCTGTTCGTTCCTGTTTGATTTCGGTCGCTTTGGCCGCGGGGGTGGCGCTGGCGGGCGGTGTGCCCCAGGCCGGCGCCTCGCCGACGGCCACCAGCCCGCAAGGTCACGCGCTGGCGGTGACGCCGCCGATGGGGTTCAACAACTGGGCCCGCTTCGGTTGCGGCACCAACGTGCCGAACAGCGGTGACGTAGGCCCGACCGAGGCGCTGATCCTCGCCCAGGCCCACGCACTGGTCGACACCGGTCTCGCCGCCAGGGGCTACAAGACCGTCACCGTCGACGACTGCTGGATGGGCACCGCCCGGGACAGCTCGGGTGCCCTGGTCACCGACACGACGAAGTTTCCGCACGGCATGGCCTACATCGGCACCCAACTGCACGACCTCGGGCTGCAGTTCGGCATCTACGAGGACATCGGCAGCAGCACCTGCGGTGGCTACCCGGGCAGTTGGGGCCACTTCCAGCAGGACGCGGACCTCTTCGCCTCCTGGGGCGTGGACTTCATCAAGCTCGACGGGTGCAACATGCCCGCCTCGGCCGGCAGCGCCGACGGCTACATCACGGCCTACTCCGACTTCGCCGCTGCCATGAAGGCCAACGCCTCCGGACGGGACATGGTCTTCTCGGAGTCCTCACCCGCGTACTTCTCCATCGGGGTGTCCGACCTCAGCGACTGGTACGACGTCATCGACGGGGCCAGCCGCAGCGGACAGCTGTGGCGCGAGGGCAACGACGTGAAGATGGACCACATGAGCGGCTCCGCCTGGGACAAGCAGTCCAACGGCAGCGGAGTGATGACGCAGTACGGCTACAACTCGCTGCTCTCGCGCTACGCCGCGCCCGGTAGCTGGAACGATCCGGACTTCCTGATCACCGGCGACGGCCTGACCGCGGACGAGTCCAGGAGCCAGTTCGCGCTGTGGTCGATGATGGCCTCGCCGCTGATCCTCAGCACCGACGTCGCCGCCATGACCGGCGACTCGCTGGCGACCGCGGGCAACGCCGACATCATCGCCGTCGACCAGGACCCGCTCGGCAAGCAGGCCGGCATCGTCTCCCGCGACGGCACCATCGACGTCCTGGCCAGGCCACTGGCGAACGGTGACCGCGCCGTCGCCCTGCTCAACCGCGGCACCACCGCCACCAGCGCGAGCACCACGCTGACCGGCATCGGCCTCCTCGGCGGCACGGGCTGCACCGCGACGGTGAAGGACCTGTGGACCGGGAACTCCGCCACCAGCACAGGCACCATCACGGCCGCCCTGCCCGCCCACGGCACGGCGATCTACCGGGTCACGCCCGGCGCGGGATGCACCGGGCAGCAGCCCACCGGTCAGATCACCGGCATCGGCGGCAAGTGCCTCGACGACAGCGGCGGTTCCACCGCGGCCGGCAACCCGGTGATCCTGTACCACTGCGCCGCCGGCGCCAACCAGCGCTGGACGCTGCCGAACGACGGCACGATCCGCACGCTCGGCAGCTGCCTCGACGCCTCCTACCAGAGCGGCGACAGCAGATACGTCGGCTACTGGGCGGTGCTCAGCCCCTGCGACGGCCGGGCGTCCGAGCAGTGGACCTACCAGCGCAACGGCTTCCTGCGCAGCACCGGTCTCGGCCTGTGCGTCGACGACTACGCGTCCCAGACCGCCGACTCCACCCCCGTCATCGTCGACACCTGCGCCAACAGCGAGCCGAACCAGCAGAACCAGATCTGGGCCCTGCCCGAATAGACCGGCAGGAATCTCCGAAGCTGCCACCCGGCACCGAAGCTCCCACCTGGCACTGACGCTCCCACCTGGCGCCAAACGGCGTCGCGGGAGCGCCACGACAGGCGAACCGGCACCGGACCCGGGACCGCGCACACGCACCGCCCAACTGCCGTTCAGCCGGCCCCGCCGCACCGAGAGAGGAACGACCATGTCCCCACGTCCCGACTCCGAACAACCCCCGAACGCGGCGCCCGCGCCGGGGATGACCCGGCGGGAAGCCCTGCGCTCGGCGTCCATCCTGGGGGCGATGCTCGCGCTGTCCTCGCTGCCCGAGTTCACCGCATCCGCGGCGGCGGACGTGCCCGCACCGGCCGCACCGGCCGCCCTGGTCCCCGACGCCGATGCGGTCACCCTCTGGTACAGCGCTCCCGCCACCGAGTCCGTGATCATGGAGCAGGGTCTGCCGATCGGCAACGGACGGCTCGGCGCGATGGTCACCAGCGACCCGTCGCAGGACGCGATCTACCTGACGGACATCACCCTGTGGACCGGCGGACTCAACGCGACGCTCGGCTCCGACGGCCAATTCCCCTACGACACCACCGGGTTCGGCACGTTCGGGCAGTTGGCCACGGCGCAGCTGAACATCCCCGCGCACACCACCGCGGCGATCTCCGGCTACCGGCGCACCCTCGACCTCAGCAACGGCCTGGTCGTCACCGGCTACACGCTCGGCGGTGTCACCTACCGGCGCGAGGTGTACGCCAGCGCGCCGGACGACGCGGTCGTCATCCGGCTCAGCCAGAGCGGCGGCGGCTCGTACACCGGTTCGCTGTCGCTGTCCGGTACCCGCGGCGAATCCGTCTCCGCGGACCCGGGCACCGCCAGCGTCTCGTTCAGCGCCGCGCTCGCCAACACGCTGCGGTACGCCGCCGTAGTGCGGGTCGCCGGCACCGGCGGCAGCGTGTCGGCGTCCGGCAGCCAGGTGACGTTCACCGGCTGCCAGGAGGTGCTGCTGGTCATCAGCGGCGGCACCAACTACACGGCCGACGCCTCGACCGGCTTCAAGAGCGCCACCGCCGACCCGCTCGCGATCGCCCGCACCAAGGCCGGCACGGCGGCAGCCGCGGGCGGCGCCACCCTGCTGGCCACCCACGTCGCCGACTACCAGCGGCTCCAGCAGGCGATGAGCGTGAACCTCGGCACGTCCAGCACGGCCCAGCGCGCCATGGACACCGCGTCGCGGCTCACCGCCCGCGCCGCCGACGGAGCCGCGCCCGACCCCGAACTGGAGTCGTCCTACCTCCAGTTCGGCCGCTACCTGATGATCTGCGGGTCCCGCGGCAGCCTCCCGCTGAACCTCCAGGGGCTGTGGGTGGACCGCAACGACCCCTCCTGGATGGGCGATTACCACACCGACATCAACGTCCAGATGAACTACTGGCTGCCGGACCGGACCGGGCTCGCAGGGTGCTTCGACGCCTTCACCGACTACTGCCTCAGCCAGTATCCGGTCTGGCAGGAAACCACCACCAAGCTGTTCGACGACAGCCGCAACGGCTTCCGCAACACCTCGGGCAAACTGGCCGGTTGGACCGTTGCGATCTCCACCAACCCCTTCGGCGGCAACGGTTGGTGGTGGCACCCGGCGGGCAGCGCGTGGTTGTGCAACGCGCTCTACGACCACTACGCGTACACGCAGGACACCGCCCACCTGACGAAGATCTACCCGCTGCTGAAGGGGGCCTGCCAGTTCTGGGAGGCCCGGCTCGTCACCGTCTCGGTCGCCGGCGCCGACGGCACCACCCGGCAGGTGCTCGTCGACGACCACGACTGGTCGCCCGAGCAGGGCCCGACCGACGCCGTCGGCATCACCTACGCCCAGGAACTCGTCTGGCAGCTCTTCCAGAACTACACCGCCGCGGCGGCGACGCTCGGGAAGGACAGCGGCTACGCGACCACCGTCGCCGGTCTGCAGGGCCGGCTCTACCTGCCCCAGGTCAGCGCCACGACGGGCTGGCTGGAGGAGTGGATGACCGACGCCAATCTCGGCGACACGACACACCGGCACCTGTCGCCGTTGATCGGTCTCTTCCCGGGCGACCGGATCAACCTCCAGGACTCGCCCGCGGATCTGCTCGCCGGGGCCACCGCCCTGCTGACGGCCCGGGGCATGGTCAGCTTCGGCTGGGCCAGCGCCTGGCGGGCGGCGTGCTGGGCCCGGCTGAAGAACGCCGACAAGGCGTACCAACTGCTGGAGGCGGTGATGAAGCCGTCGGTGAACTACAGCAACGGCACCGGCATCAACATGTTCGACATGTACCAACTGGGCTCCACCAGTTCGGTCTTCCAGATCGACGCCAACTTCGGCACCCCCTCGGCGATGGTCGAGATGCTGCTGCAGTGCCGGCCGGGGCGTATCGAACTGCTTCCGGCGCTGCCGTCCGCCTGGGCGGCGTCGGGGAGCGTCACCGGCATCGGCGCACGCGGGGGGTTCAGCGTCGATCTGACCTGGAGCGCGGGCCAGGTCACCAGCGCGACGGTGCACGGCAAGGCCGGCGCGACCACCACCGTCGTCGCCGGAGTCTGGAGCCGGCAGATCACCATCCCCGCCGCCGGTGCGGTGACGGTCGAACCCACCGCCGTCGGCCAGGTCGTCAACCGGCTCAGCGGGAAGGCCGCCGACATCTCCGGCGGGTCCACCGCGGCGGGCGCGGCGCTGGTCCAGTACACCCCGGGCAGCGGCGCCAACCAGCGCTTCCGGTTCGTACCCGCCACCGGCGGAACGTTCCAGATCGCGTGCACACACGACGCGTTGGCATGGGACGTCTCCGGCGGCTCCACCGCCGACGGCGCCAAGGTCATCCAGTGGACGCCCACGGACGCCACCAACCAGCGGTGGAAGCTCACCGACGCCGGCGACGGCTACGTGACGATCACCTGTGTCCGCAGCGGCAAGGTCCTCGGCATCACCGGCGCGGCGACCACCGACCTCGCCACGGTGGAGCAACAGACCGCCGACGGCACCGCCGGCCAGCAGTGGCGGATCGTCCCGGTCTGAGGCCGCCGCCCCCGGGGCCTGCTCCCGGACATCGCCCGCATGCGGGCGGGCCGAGCATTCTCGGCCGGGAGCCGCGGGCGGCCGGGGGAGCGGAAGGCCGGATCGGTCGGGGCGTTGTCGGTGCCAGATGGCAGGCTGCTGGACATGGATGCGAGGTGGATGCAGCGGCGCGTGTACGGCGCCGACCACGACGACCCCGATCCCGGCCCGCAGCCGGGGCGCCTGTACGTGGAGTTGGTAGGCGGCCCGCTCGACGGTCTGCTGCTCGACCTGACCGGCCTGGCGGACCCGCAACGGTCCGACGGCATCGCGCTGCTCACCGAGATCGGCGCGTTCGGCCCGGGCGGGCGGGCCTACTACGGTCCACGGCCGGGCAGCACCGGCAACTGGCACTGGGAAGGCGACATGCCCTGACGACCGCTGCCCGGCCCTTTGCGAACGCACCCCACCTCGTCGCCCTCGTCCGCACCTGTGCCCGCTTCGGACGCGGCCACCTCGTCGAACGCCCCGGGAACGTCGCGGCGGTGACCGGGAGAGTCCGTCTATTCTGCGGGCATGATCCATCCGATTGAACTCGTCATATTCGACTGCGACGGGGTGCTGGTCGACAGCGAGCGCATCGCCGTGCGCGTGGATGCCCGCGTCCTTGCCAAGATGGGGTGGAACCTCACCGAGGCCGAGATCGTCGAGCGGTTCATGGGCCGCTCGAACCAGTCCATGGCAAGGGAGGTGGAGGCCCGCCTCGGGCACAGCCTGCCGGCCGACTGGGCGGAAGAGCTCGAGCCCCTCTACCGCGACGCAATGGCCACCGACCTCACCCCCGTCCCGGGCATCGTCGATGCCCTCGACTCCCTCGACGCGCTTGCCCATCTCTCCACCTGTATCGCTTCCAGCGGAAGCCACGACAAGATGCGCTTCACCTTGGGACTGACCGGCCTCCATCAACGCTTCGAAGGCCGCATCTTCAGCGCCGACGAGGTCGAGCACGGAAAACCGGCGCCTGACCTGTTCCTCCACGCCGCGCGGCAGATGGGCATCTCGCCCCAGGCGTGCGCCGTCGTCGAGGACAGCCCGTACGGACTCCAGGCAGCCCGAGCCGCGGGCATGCGCGCATTCGCGTACGCGGGGGGAATGATTCCCGCGCACCGGCTCGAAGGCCCCGGCACCGTCGTCTTCGACGACATGCGCAAACTGCCCGACCTCCTCACCGATCAGTGACGTTGCCGGCTTCGTGGTCGAAGGCGGGTGCGTCGCAGGCTCGGCCGGGCGCGAGGTGGAGGCACGGCGGGCGGCGGCGGCCGTCCGCGGCCAGAGGTGGAACCTCGTGGTCGGTCCGCCGCGCGAGCGTTGTGATCGCGTGGCGCTGGATGTCGCCACCGCCTGCCCCGCTTCGAGGTCCGCTTCGGCATCCGGTCCGGCAGAAACGGCTCTACTCGCGCCCACTGCACATCAGTTGCCGGCACGACCGGACAACGGTCCGATGATCGGAGGGAAGCGGGCTGGTTGTCGTCCTCCACTCAGTGGCTGTTGTTGCGCAGCTCTGCGGCGCCTTTGAGGTAGCCGGCCTGTGCGTCTTTGTAGAGACGGGTCGCCGACGAGTACGGGCTATTGTGTGCCTGCCACCAATCGTCGAACGCGGCGGCGTTGTTGTGGTTCCTTGCGAGGGCGCCCTCGTCCAGCTTGCCGTCGTGGTACCACGCGGAGTTAGGCGGTGGTGGAACCTCGCCCGCGGCGATGGCCCCTTGGGCGATGGGCCAATATAGGTGCTGCATTTCGTTCCTCTGCTCCTTCTGGGCCTGGTTCGTCTGCGCATCGACGTGCCCACCCGGGAACTGGTTCGGGGTCACCCACGAAGAGCCCGAGGAAATGGCCGCCTGCGCCGCGCCGATGATGATCTCGTCGCCCACCCCCGCGGCCGGGATGGCGACCGTGGTCACGATGCCGGTGAGGACCGCGAGGTACATCGAGTCCTTCGCGTCCTGGGCGTCCTGGGCGTCGGCGACGGTGTATTTCATGTCCTCCTGTGTGGTCTGTCCGTAGCCGTCGAGCACGCCCAGCTGGTGTATCAGGTTGCCGGCCGCAGTGGGATCCTTGGACGCGTTCCGCGCGATGTCCGCGGAGTAGCCGTGCAGCGCGCCCATGTAAATACCGGCGGCCTGCGGATCGGTCATGAACGAGTGCATGACCGCGGCGGCAGCGGTTCCGTTCGTCGTCAGCGTTGGCCGGCCAGTCGTCGAGTCGACTGTGAACGCGCTGTGGTCGGTGGTCGCACCGTTCGTGCTGTCCGTTCCGGTCGCGAACTCCGAGGTGTACATGGCGGCGACCTGGGCCAGACCGAGGCAGAGGTCGTGCGGGAGCGGCTTCGCATGCTCGCCTTTGGCGGCCGCCGCCTGGAAGACGTGCTGGGCGGCCGTCGTCGCCTTGGTCAGTTCGTTCCCGCTCAGCCCCCGGCGATTGGTGGCGGCCACGATGATCTCGGCGGGGAACTTCGATTCGTCGTCGATCCCGGGCGTCTGCCACGAGTCGTTCACCAGTTGATTGCCCGCGAAATCACCGTCGGGACCGGCGAGGAGGTCGCGGGATGCCTGGGCATTGCCGGCGACCTTCGACATGATCGCGATGCTCGGATCGTTGACTTCGACGCCATCGGCGGCGTCTGTCTGTTCGTGCATGTTCCCGCCGCTAAAACTCAGACCGATCCTGCCGAACCAGGTGTCGCGGTCCGAATAGCTGCCAATACCTGGGCCGAGGCCATTCAGGGGGTCGTCGGGGAAGTACGTGGGCCGCAGCTTCTTCTGATCCGCGCGCCAGTGCAGTGCCGCGTCCCCCACCCGCGCCAGGAACGTGGGGTCCCACGCGGCCCCGCTCGGACCGTACTTGATCACCATGGAGCTCGACCACATGGTGTCCTGGCCGGTGAAGGGGGTCGTGATGTCGGCGTGGAGCGTGCCCGCGGCCCGGTCCTTGGTCGCCTGGGCGAGGTTGCCGCCGAAGTCCTTCAGTATGTCGCGGGATTCGGCGTTCAGCGTCTGGCCGTCGTGCGTGCCGTCCTCGGCGTGCAGGGTGGTGGCGACCGCGGCCTCGTAGCGGGCTCCGTCCTGACCGTAGAAGCTCTTCATGTAGGCCAGGTCCTGCTTCTTCGCATCCGCGTCCGCCGCGACCGCCCGGACCGCGTGGCGGACCGGCGGCCACTTCGCGTCGGCGGACGTGGCCAGGCCGAGCAGGTAGGCGTCCTGGGTACCGGTCTGCGCGGAGTCGGCACCCATCGGCGTCGCGTACGCGTCGAAGGTGTTCGTGATGAAGTCCTGGTACGCGCTGTAGTGCACGTGCGAGCCGGCCAGCGAGGTCATCACGGTCCGGGCGAACGCGGCCTCGTCCGAGGTGTGCGCGGTGGCGTCGGCGCGGACACCGACGTTCGGGTCGATCGTCATGTGGACGCCGGAGCCGGCGGTGAGATCGGCCTTGTACGCGGCCAGCAGCTCGGGGTCGTTGTGTGAACCGACATACGCGGTAAGGGTTTTGAGGTTACGCGGCAGGTGACCCTTGGCGCCGTCCCCGCCCATCTGTGCGAACGCGGTGCGCACGGCCACGGCGTTGCGGCCGAGCGCTTGGAGGTTGAGGGTGACGGGGTCCTGCGGCAGGCCGAGCACGTCGGCGTCCGGCGGACCGGCGAAGTCCTGGTGGTTCGGGTCCTTCGCCAACTGGTCCAGGCAGTTGGCCCGGACGGCTCGGGCCAGGAAGGCCGGCGGGAAGTCGCCGTAGCGGAGCATCGCGGCACGGTCCCAGGCCGCCGCGCTGTTCTCCTTGTCGGGAGTCTTGAGATAGATCCGCCTGACCTTGTCGAAGCCGGGCGCCGGATAGTCCGCGCTGACCGCTGTGCCGAAGGCGTGGCTGTAGATCTTCAGGTCGTCGGCCGCGGTCTTGCTGCGGGTGGCGGCGAGCAGCCTGGGCAGCGTCGTGGCCTCGGCCGGCGTGAGGTTCGCGTAGAAGGAGGAGCAGAAGTCGGGGTCGTCCTGGTGGGCGGCGAGTTCCAACGCGATCCGGTGGTACTCGTCGCCGGCCGCGCTGTCGCCCTTGTTGTTCTTGTTGAACTGTTCGGCCAGCTTCTTGCCGTCCGCCCGGGCCTGCGCCGGCGTCATTTTCACCGGCTCGGGCAGGTGCACCATGTGCACGTGCGAGTGGTCGTGCTCCATCGCCGCGGCCAGTCCCTGTCGCCGCTCCAGCATGGGGAGTTGGTCGTCCAGCCAGCCGCAGATGGTCAGCAGTTCGCTGAGCGACCGGGTGTCGAGACCCTGCTCGTCGAACCTGGTCCTGAAGTATGTGGTGAAGGACCGCAGATGCTCCTTGTCCTTGTCGAAGGACGTGATCATCGCGTGCAGTGCCGCGGGATCGATGCCTGAAAAATCGCCCATGATGCCCCCGAGGCAGACCGGTTGCCGCTTCCCTGATGGCCATCGTCGACAGGCGGCACGGCGGTGAACAGGCTTTTTCCTTGAGGGGAAACCCGGTGCTTCCTGCCGGCGTTCGGGCCGGCGCATACAGCGGCACCCGGGCCGTCGGGGCGCGGAAGTTTGATCGGTGCAGCCGCGCGGCGGCTTTCGAGTGGGCGTTTTCCGCAGGGTTCACATCCCTTCCATCGGCTGGTGCCGTGTTCCTACCGTGGTCGTCGCCGCCCCCGCTTGGGAGGTTCTGGGCGATATCAACGGTTCGCGCGGTCGTGATGTGCCGTGCGGTCGGAGAGGAGGTGAGGACACTGTGAGTGACCAGACCACCGTGCTCGATCTGAGCGTGGAGGACGTGACGGAAGTGGCCTGGGA
>NZ_JACEGK010000064.1:0-20791 GCF_056859195.1 Streptomyces sp. NH27 | reverse complement strand
CAACTGCCCCTCCTGGGCCATCGAGGTCGACGAGACCTGACCATCCGCCCGCGAGACCCGCGGGAGAGCGCTCTTCCGACAGCACGAACGGCCAGGAGAGCACTCCCCCGCGCCCGCTCCCCACACCCGGCAGCCGCCTCCCCCGCGCTTTCCCGGGGGTCCCGGCGTCCCCCGCCGTCGTACGGCTGGCCGTCGACCGGCTCGCACAGGGCGGCCGGGACGCGGAAGTCGGCCGGGGCAGGCAGGACCAGGAGCCGGCCCCGGTCGCTGCCCTGACTGGGCAGGTGGATTTGCAGGTCGTACCACCAGCCGTCCGGTTCCCTGCGTCGGGATTTCACGACGGCGAACAGGTGCTGCCCGTCCGGGAGGGTGACGTCGACCAGGGCCCATCTGCCTGCGGCAGCGCAGCCGGCCGCACCTCGCCGCGCTTCGGGTCCTGGTCGTCGCTCATCCCTCCAACCTAGTTCGATTCCCCGTTCGATTCCATGGGTGGATGTCCCGTCTCAAGTGATCTGGTCCGAAGCTGCGACTGCGACCTGGGGTGACCAGAACGGTTGAGACACCTGGGTGGCAGAAAATCTCAGTTGATCTGGACCCTGGCGTATGAATACTGGCTCTTGTCTCAGTTGATCTGGTCTGCTTCCGGCGTTTCGAATTGGACTAGTGGAAGGGCCTGCGAGAATGACCATGCACGATGACCAGGTGGACGTGACCACCGAAATCGTTGCGACCTTGATCCAAGAACAGTTCCCTCAGTGGAGCGGCAAGGCGATCCAACTCCTGTCGTCGACCGGGACGGTCAACGCCATCTTCCGCATCGGGAACGACCTCTCTGCGCGTTTCCCACTGCGTCTGACCGATGCTGCCGAGGCGCTGGCTGTTCTGGAACAGGAAGCCCAGGCGAGCGCGGAGCTGGCACAGGTGTCTCGGTTCCCCGCCCCTGAACCCGTCGCCCTGGGAAAGCCTGGAGCGAGTTACCCAATGCCGTGGTCGGTCCAGACATGGCTGCCGGGAACGGTCGCCTCTGATGCCGACCCGAGTGGATCCGACGCTTTCGCCGAGGACCTTGCGGCCTTCATCGCAGCCCTGCGGGACGCCGAGACGCGGGGGCGGATCTTCAACGGCGAAAATCGTGGCGGCGTTCTCGCTCACCACGACGACTGGATGGCGAAGTGCTTCGAGGAGAGCAATGGGCTGCTCGACGTGCCCCGGCTGCGCCAAGTGTGGAGCCACCTCCGGGAGTTGCCACGCACCGGTCCCGACGTCATGAGCCATGGTGACCTGATTCCCGGCAACGTACTGGTCGAGGGAGACCGGCTCAGCGGCGTACTCGACACCGGCGGCTTCGGCCCGGCCGACCCCGCGCTGGATCTGGTCAGCGCCTGGCACCTGTTGCAGCCAGGCCCGCGGGAAGTGCTCCGACGGACACTGGCCTGCGACGATCTGGAGTGGGAGCGCGGCAAGGCATGGGCGTTCGAACAGGCGATGGGTCTGGTCTGGTACTACGTCGAGAGCAATCCGACGATGAGCAGAATGGGGCGCCGGACACTCGACCGCATTCTGGAGTCGACGAAGTCGATGTCGCCCCGATCGTAGGCCGTGACAGAGACGATCGCTTGCAGCCCCCACCACCGCCCAACAGGAACAGATCGGCTGAGACAGGCCAGGAATTTCCCGTATCTGACGATCTGATCCGTGGTGACAGCTGTGACCTGCGGCGACCAGAAGAATTGAGACGCCGCGAGGTCGGAAATAGTGATCAGCGAGGAGTACAGGCCCTCACGGCGCAGTAGTGCGCCCTTGTCCTGCTTGTTCAAGGTCTCGTACTCGGCGAGGATCTTCGCCTTGTATGCCGCCGAGTATCGGCGGGGCACGGTGGAACGGGGCTCTACCTGCGGATCCGGGGCCTGGTGGTCGTTGTTGCTGGCCACTTCGGGCAATCCTCCTTCACCGCCCTCGACTGAATGAAACGGCCACTTTACCCGACTCATCACACTTTGACAGAGAGGGGGGTGATCTGTTCGGTGCCGTCAAGGATGGCGTCGATCGCGGCTCCGCGGATGAGGTGGGACAGGCTTCCGATCATTCCGCCGGTCCGGTCGTGCAGGTAATGGGCCAGCCCTTCCAGGGACTTCGGCTGATGGCGATGGAGCCTGAGAGCGTCTTCGAAGGTGCTGACCAGCCCGGTCCATTCCTTGGTGCGGGGAAAGGAGACGGTGTCGATGACCGCGAAGCGTCCGGCGATCTGCCGGCCACGGGTTCCGTTGAAGAGTCCGCCGGCCTCCAGGTCGACTCCGGCATAGACGAAGGTCGCGGGGATGCGCTCGGAGAAGTACTTCAAGGTGTCGGAGACCTCGGCTCCGTTGCGGGTTGCCAGCGAGAGATTGTGCAGTTCGTCGACACACACAACGCTCACCCTCGCGTCGATGAGGACGCCGCAGACGGCTTCGATGACGTCGGTGATGTTGGCGCGCGTGGTGACGGGAAGGCCCAGGAAGCGGGCGAATTCGACGGCCAGCATGCGTGAGGTCGCCGCGGGCGGGACGGTGACGTAGACGACCGGGATCCGATCGTCGGCCCCAGGGTGACGACGCCGGTCGATGGCCTCGATGGTCTTGCCGAACTGGGTGAGCGCGGTGGTCTTTCCGGTCCCGGCCGGACCGGAGAGGATCAGACCCCGGCGGGCACTGATCGCATGACGGTTGAGCAGGGTCAGGCGCCTGCCCGAGGTGACGACCGTGCGCAAGGTGGAGGTCGCGGCGACGGTGAGACGTGTGTGGTAGTCGAGTCGGCCGTCGTCGTAGTCCTCCCGGGCATCGTCGTCCAGGTCGGCGAGCGCGTGATCGGGAAGTAGTTCCGGCGGAATCGGATCTTGGACGGTGAACTCCCGCCAGCCCTCCAGGGTGGTGAGGTAGCGGTGCAGGTCCTCGCGGTCCAGGGCGCGTCGCCAACTGTGCCGGCGGTCGGGGTCCGGTTGCTGGGCAGAGGCGGGTCCGGTCGCGGTCACCATCGTATGTCGGCCTCCTTGAAAGGGTCGAAGACTCCGAGTGGGATGACCTTCGCGATCGGCTCGTCGTCCGTGCCGGCCACCGCCTCCTCATCGTCGGCGAGCGGGCCGTCCGCATCGGGCCGGGCCAGTGCTTCGGGCTGCGGACGCCGCAGCCCGGGGTTTTCGGCGGCAGCTCGGGTCCGGGCGGCGACGCGCCGGTCGCGCTTGGACATCCGCGTCGACGGCCCGTCCGCATCGGCCGGCCCCTGACTGGCCTTGATCAGCAGCGCGGCGACCGCTCCAGCGATCTCTTCCTCGGTGGGGTTGGGCCTGCCCTCCCGACGCAGGTCGGCCGCGGCGTGGTCCCAGGCCAGATCGCCGAAGGGCTGCGGAACGCTGCCCAGGTGCTTCCAGGGGATGGCGATCCAGCCGGTCTCCCAGTGGTTGCGCATCCAGATCCAGTTGGCGTCGTAGGGGTCTCGGTGGATCTCCCACAGGTTCCTCTTGCGGGTGACACCCGAGGGCTGGCGCCGGAAAGACCCCAGGTCGGGGCAGTCGTAGATCCGGTTGTTGACCTTGATGCCGTAGGAATTCACGGCCCGCCAGGCCGCAGGCAGCAGTTCCACGTAGTCGTCGCCGCTCAGGGCGAGCGGAACGTAGCCCGCGGTCTCGACGAGGCTGGCGTACTTCTGGTTCGGCGTGAAGGTCCGTCCTGGGACGCCAGGGTCGCGCAGTCCGTCATGGGGCCTGTTTTGCCACTTGGCAACGAGCCATTCGTCGAGAAGCTCCTGGATCTCCAGCATCGACCACAGCGGCTCGTCCTCCACGTTGCGACCGCGGTGTTCGGCAGTGCGGCCCAGGTGATCGGGGAGGAACTGGCAGAACATCGTGGCCACTGATTCGAGTGTGCGTTCGATATGGGGCTTCTCCGTCGGGGATCGTGGGTGGCAGGGCTGGAAAGTGATCTCCAGGGCGCAGCAGGAGGAGCGGAAGTTCTCGGAGATGAACGCCTTGCCGCGGTCGCAGACGATGGTCTCGGGGATGATGACCGGTCGGGCCGCGGCGTGCTCCAGCCGCTCGTCCAGGGACAGCAGTCGGCGGTGCGGCAACACCGGGCGGGACATCGCCAGCGCCTGGACCCAGCCGGGCCGCATCGGCTCCGGGGTCAGGGTGCGGGCCAGCAGCAGCGAGGCGTCCACGGACTTGGTGGTGGGCCGTCCCACCGCAGCCGCGATGGTGCGGGTGGCCAGGTCGACCAGGGCGGTGAGCTCGACCCGGCCGGGAACACCGCGATCCAGCCGCACCAGCACGTCCAGCGGGGTGGAGTCAATCTGCATCAACTCGCCCGGAGCCGCGACGCTTTCGTAGCGGAACGGCCCCTCGGGCTGGTCGGCGAGTGAGCGGCGGGTGCGGGCCGACCCGGTCACGTGGACGCCGTGCGACAGCTTGTCGAAGATCCGGTAGAACGTGGCCCGTGACGGCATCTCCACCGTGCCCTCGCCGTGCTCAGCGGCCAGGATCCGCTCGGTCCGCCAGCGTGCGTGCTCGATCGTGCGGGTCGAGGCCGGGATGCTCTCGCTGATCGCCTGGCGGATCGCCGCCACCACGCGCGGATCGGCCCGGCCCAGCAGCGTGGCGTGCGGGGCGAGCCGACGGTCCACGACTGCCGTGATGCCGCCTGCCTCGTAACGCTGCCGCTTGCGCTTGACGGTCCGTGCGGTGATCTCCTCGCCCAGCGCGGCCAGTTCGGCGGCCTTGGCCCGTTCGCGTTCCGCCAGCGAGCAGTTCGCCGGGTCGTACTCCGGCCGAGGCCGGGTCCCAGCGGGAGCATCCAGGGGCAGGCCGGTGAGGAGTTCGACCAGGTGCCGCTGCCACCACAGTGCACGCTCGGCGACCTTCTCCGGCAGGTGTTCCAACAGCGCGGCCGATGCCAGCGCGGTGCGGTCGCCGGCGCCGATCACCGCGAAGTCCCCGGCTGCCTGGAGATGGACCTGATCCACGAGCATGCCGCTGCCATGGGTGTCGGCCAGTCGGACCTGCATCCCGGTCAGGCCGACGACGGTATAGGTGTGCTCCTGGAAACGGACCCGGTCACCCAGCCGAAGCCGTCCCGGTCGCGCGGACATCACGCCCGCCCCCGGGCCGCCAGCTGGACCGACGAGTCGCCGCCCAGCGGGGCCGAGGTCAGGTCGGTGAGCAGTTCATGGCGCCAGAGCAGGTGATAGAGCACCGGCAGCACAGCCAGGCGGTCCCCGACCCGGTCAGCCCCGGCGAACAGCGGCTGCGGCTCGGCGAACACCTCCCTCAACTCATCCGCCACCGGTGCCTTAAAACAGCGGCGGTGGCGGTAGCGGGCCAGCCAGCGCAAGTTCACGCGATAGGGCTGGTCCAGGTCGCCGACATGGCGGAACTGCCAGCCCACCGCCATGCATACTCGCGCGGTGAACGCGAAGACCTCAGCGGTGTCCTCATCGACTAGGTCCCGAGGACGGACGTCCACGACGACACCTGTGCCGTCCTCGAGCCGGGCGAAGTAGTCCGGGGTGTGCTCGCGTTCTCGCCGGCCGTCCGTCCAGGCCAACTGGAAGGGCTGAGACGCCAGAGCGACGACGGCAGGGTCGAAGTCCAGGGCCACCGCCGCATCCCGCTCGACCCATGACTCGTAGCCCACCTGGGCCCGCGACGTCGCTGCCCAGTACTCGCCCGTGAAGTTCTTCTGCCCCTTGAAGGAGGTGAACGGCCGGACTGGCAAGGCGAATTCGAAGGGTTCATCCCAGTGCCGGTCCAGTGAACCAAGACGCTCGACACCATCAGCATCGACGAATCCCACATCGACATCCGCCGCGTACCCCAAAGAAGACGCAGCGGCAGCTGCCTCGCCCACGTGCACCTCCGCCAGCCGCGTTCCGTCCCCGTACTACGAGCGTGGAACTGCAGTGGAGCCCCGTGTCCCAGGGACGAGAGGTGCCACTCGAAAGAGTGACAGATCTCCTCAAACAACCTGGCGAACCAGATCTTCTGAGACAACGAGCGAATCGGACCCGACCAACTGAGACAGGGACCAGATCAACAGAGACGGGACACCAGCGATGCAGTTGTCGCCGCTGAGCACCACCGCGGAGAGCTCCTGCTCAGTGGGGCTACTTCGCGTCGTGATCGGTGCGGCCACCGTCTACGAGTAGTCACCCGAGATGATCAAAGTTCAGTGGCAAACGGTCAAGGTTCAGTGTCACCGGACAGGCGTTCCACGGACATCACTGCCGCAGGTCACAGTCGTGGAACGCCGGTAAGCGGTGCGACGGCGCAAGCGGGTGAGCAACCGGTGCAAGTCCCCCACCCGCCGCGCTCCTGCCGGAACTTAACGGTGGCCCCGCCGCCCCGCCGTAGAAATTTTCGTGGACGCGCTCCCACGTTCCCGCCCCGCCGCCAGCGAGTTAGACGACCGGTGCGGGTGGCGCAGGCGACGCGGCGTGGTCGGTCGGCGCGGCGACCGGGGCGGACGGCCGGACCCCTGACACGACCGTCCGCCGCGGCCCGGCGCATCGACGCCTCGACGCGCGCGCCGGGTCGGCCCTCGCCGCGTCCACGGCGCGGCTGCACGCCCAGCAGACCACCGCCCAGCAGACCACCGCCCGGCCGCCGGAAGCCGACCGCGGTCCCGACGGCGCTTCCCGACAGCTCGCACAGCCCCGGACCGACCGGGCGGCCCGCCTGGGCGTCCACCGAGCGGTTTGCCTCTGAGGCAAGGCTTTTGCCTCAGAGGCACAAAATGTTGTTCCATGGGTGCATGGACGACGCGACCGACACCCCGGACGCCGCCGCTGCTGTGGCCGGCGCCGATGCACAGGCGCTGGCCCCGCGGCTGCGTGACCGGCGACGCGCTAGCGGCCTCACCCTGGAGGCCGCGGCCCGCCGCACCGACCTGTCGGCCGCACACCTGTCCCGGCTGGAGTCCGGCCTGCGCCAGCCGTCGCTGCCGGTGCTCCTCGGCCTCGCCCGCCTGTACGGCACCACCGTCTCCGACCTGCTGGGCGAGACGGCGGCCGAGCCCGATCCCATCGTACGCGGCGCCTCGATGGCCGCGGTGCCCGCCGGCGGCTGGACGTACCGGCGGGCCGGCGGCACCGGGCGGGCCATGCAGGCGCTGCGCGTGCACGTGCCCGCCCGGGCCCAGGGCGGCCTGGTCCGCGTGCACCCCGGCGAGGAGTGGCTCTACGTCACCGCCGGGGTGCTCGAACTCTCACTCGGCGACCGCTCGCACACGCTGGCCGTCGGGGACTCCGCGCACTTCGACTCGCTCGTGCCGCACCGGCTGGCGGCCGGCGGCCCGGACGGGGTCGATCTGCTCTTCCTCCACACACTTGTCCAGAGCGAGACGTCGGCGCTGTGCGTCGTGCCGCGCGAGCCCGCCGACCCCCGAGGAGGCCGTTCATGACCACGAACCCCGCCGAGCCGCGCGCCCACCCCGCGCCGGAGTCCGACCCGACGGCGCAGACCGGTTCCGGACCGCAGACCGTCCCCGATCCGGCAGCCGCCACCGCACCGGCCGCTTCCGCGCCGCAGCCCGTGCCCGTCGTCGTGGTCGTGCCGGCCCTCGACAGCACCGAGAAGCACAAGGAGCGCGCGGTGATCCTGCGCGTCCTGGTGTACGTCGCGGTGGCGCACTTCCTGGCGTTCTTCCTGTGGCTGATGTTCGCGGTGATCGGCAAGAGCTGAGCCGTACGGCTCGGGCTCTCAGAATCGCAGCGTCACGCTGCGGCCCGGCGCCGTACGCACCGTGCGCACCGTGCTGCCCGCCACCACCTCGGTGCTGTGGCCGCCGACGCTGTGGATCACGGCCTGCCGCACCCGCCCGTCGCGCCAGGTCAGGTCCACGGTGAAGCCGCCGCGGGCGCCGACGCCGGTGATGTGGCCGCCGGCCGCCCACGCCTTCGGCAGCGCGGGCAGCAACTCGATCCGGCCCGGCCGGGAGTACACCAGCATCTCCACCATCGCCGACGGCGTACCGAAGTTGGCGTCGATCTGGAAGACGCTGCTGTCCTGCCCGAGCTGGTAGATGTCGAAGAAGTTGAGCGCGGAGCCGTTGCTGTCCGCGGTGGAGGGCCGCAGGTTGGTGGTGACCAGCTGGTACGCCTTCTCCGCGTCGTGCAGCCGGGCCCAGCACAGGGCGCGCCAGGCGTTGGCCCAGCCGTAGCTGTCCATGCCGCGGGCGGTGAGCAGCGCGCGGACGGCGGCGACGAGGTCGGCCGGCGAGGAGTCGAGGGTGATGCGGTCACCGGGGAAGAACCCGATCAGCGGCGAGAGGTGGCGGTGCTGGTCCTCGCCGAGGTTGTCCGGCGACATCCACTCCTCCAGCCAGCCGTTGGCGGGGCTGATCCGCGGCAGGTAGAGCCGGTCGCGCAGGCCGCCGATGGTGCGGGCGAAGCCGGCGTCCTTGCCGAGGACCTGGGCGGCGGTGCGGTAGTTGCCGAACAGTGCCCAGACCAGTTCTTGGGAGTAGGTGTTGCCGATGCCGTCCTGCGGGCCCTGCTCGGGCGACCAGTCCTTGTCGTCGACGAGGACCTCGCGGTCCTCGCCGGTGGCGGGGTCGGTGACGGTCATGGACACCAGCCGGGCCTGCCAGAACTCGCAGGCGCCCTTGAGCAGCGGGTAGATCCGGGCCAGGGTGCGGGCGTCCTGGGTGTACTCGTAGTGCTCGAAAAGGGAGTTGGCGATCCAGGCGTTGGCCGCGGGGTGCCACCACCAGCCGGAGCCGCCGTGGATGTTGGTGGAGAACGCGACCGTCCAACCGGCGACCTTGCCGGAGGAGTTGCGGAAGCGGTTGCGGGGGTCGTTGAAGAGCTTGCCGGTGTTCTGCGTCCAGGACGGGAGCTGGGCGACGCAGTAGTCGGTGAAGGCGTCGAAGCAGCCGGGCAGGGCGGTGCGATCGGCCATCCAGTAGTTCATCTGGAGGTTGATGTCGGTGTGGTAGTCGCCCATCCAGGCCGGGTCGTTGACGTCCAGCCACAGCGACTGCAGGCCCATCGGGACGCTGTCGCGGGAGCCGCAGATCATCAGGTAGCGGCCGAACTGGAGGTAGGACGCTTCGAGTTCCGGGTCGGGCGCGGCGCCGTCCGCGGCGCGGGCCTGCAACCGGGTCCAGGTGTCGGCCTGCTTCTGCTGGTCGGTGGAGGTGCCCAGTGACAGCGTCATCGCGTCGAACAGGCGCCGGTAGTCGGCGACATGGGTGCCGCGCAGGACGGCGGGGCTGTGCCGGAGCGCGGCGCGGGCCTTGGTACGCGCGAGGGCGCGCGGGTCGAGGCCGGGGGCGCGGTAGCCGCGGGCGGCGTCCGGGGCGTAGTCGGTGCCGCCGCTGAACACCACGGTGAGGTCGGCGCAGCCGGTGAACTCGATGGCGGAGGCGGTGACATCGACGGTTCCGGTGCCGCTGGTGGCGGTGACGGCGGCGGAGTAGCGCAGGTCGTTGTCGAAGGCGGCGGCGAAGGACAGGGTGCCGTCGCCCGCGTCACCGGCCGGGGTCTCGTCATGGGTGCCGGCCAGGACGATCCGGCCGGTGTGGCTGCCACCCGCGGTGCTGGACAGGTGGAGCACGATCACGTCGTCGGGGTGGCTGGCGTAGACCTCGCGGGTGTAAGTGGCGCCGCCCTGCCGGTAGGTGGCGGTGACCAGGCCGTTGCTCAGGTCCAGGGTGCGGCGGTAGTCCGTGACGGAGTCCGCGGTGTGGGCGGGGATCTGCACGGAGAGGTGGGCGAGTTGGGTGAGGGATCCGAACTCGACCTGCTCGTAGGGGAACTGGCCGTCATCGTCGAGGACGTCGTTGCGGGTGCCGGTCCACAGGGTGCTGTCGGTGATGTAGAGCGCTTCGTCGGCGGGGTCGCCGCTGACGAGCGCGCCGATCCGCCCGTTGCCGACCGGCAGGCCCTGCTGGATCATCGCGTCGGCCGACGCCGGGGCGGTGTACCACAGGCGTACGGCGGCCGCGTCGTCCGTGCGGGGATCGGCGGTGGGCCGCTGGGGTTCCGCGGCGGCGGCGGTGAAGGCCGGCAGCCCGGCGAATGCGGCGAGCGAGCCGGCGGTGCCGGCACCGGCCAGGGCGAGAAAGCTCCGACGACTGGGCCGCTGAGCAGGTACGGGCTGAGGGGCGGTCATGAAGGGTGTTCCTCCTGTGATGTTCTGCGGCAGACGGGGTTCCTGGCAGACACGCAGGAGCAACATAAAACTACGAATTAATGTATTCAAGGGTTCTGACAGCAGTCCGCCGGCTGCAATCTCCAGCGTGACATCCGATGTCTGGCGGAGTATGCCCATGATCGAGCCGAGTGATGTGAGGGGGCGCCCCTTAAATGGGCGCCCCCGGCCAGGCGTTGACTCCGACCCGGCCGGGGGCAGTCCGGGCGGCCGCACGGGGAAGGGTCGGCGACCGCCCGGACGACGCGCGGCCACGGCACCAACTCGCCGGCCACGGCACCAGCTCAGCTCGCGAAGACCTGGAGCTCGGAGAGTTGCGCGGCCGGCCAGCCGGTGTTGGCGGTGAAGTTCAGCCGCACGTAGCGGGTGGTGACCGCGGCCGGCAGGGCGACGGTCGCGGCGTTGCCTGTGGCCGGGTCGAACGTGTAGCCGGCGGAGGCGGCGAGTTGGGTGAAGCCGCTGCCGTCGGTGCTGCCCTGCACGAAGAGCGTCTGGGTGCGGGTGGCCCAGGCGGTGGCGGGTGGCAGGTTGAGCACGAGCCGCTCGACCGCGGTCGCGGCGCCCAGATCGACCTGGAGCCACTGCGGGAAGGCGTTGTCGGCCGACTCCCAGTAGGAGTTGGGATCGCCGTCGGTGGCGTTGCCGGAACCGTAGGACTGGGTGTGGCTGCTCTCCGACGTGGACCGGTTCAGGGCGAGGTCCCCGGTGGGTGGGGGCGTGGTGCTCCCGCCGGCCACCGGCTGGGTGGGTCGGGTGGCGGTGAGGGCGATCTGACCCTTGAGCATGCGGCCGCCGTCGCCGGTCAGCCGCAGGTAGTAGTCCGAAGAGCAGGCCGTGCCGTCCTCGTCGAGCGCCAGGAAGCCGGAGTTCGTCGGCAGCCATGCCTGGCTCTCGGCGGTCTTGGCGATCTGGTTGCCCTCGTTGAACTCGTCGAACATCGAGATGTAGACGCTCTGCACGCCGGCCCGGACCGTGTTGTAGAACTGCCGCCACATGAAGTCGCCGTGTGCGCGCTGACGCAACGTCACCGCACCGGGCAGCACGCAGGGTTGGTAGTCGATGCCGTAGGTGGCGCACTCCGCGAGGTCCGGCACCGTCGCCACGTTGTAGAAGTTGTCGGCGTCCGACACGTTGCCGATCCGGCCCACCATCCACGGCGAGAGCATGTCGAACGCGTGGTACACGTCCGTGAAGCCGGGGCGCGAGTCGCGGTCCCCGGTGCGCCACCACGTCGGCACCCCGCCGATCACGTAACAGCCCTGGCTCTTGAACCAGTTGACGACGTCCAGGCAGGCGTCGGCGGCGAACGGCCGCTGGTTGTCGGCGAAGCCGAAGCCCCACACGCACACCACCGGCTTGCCGTTCTGCACCGCGTACGCCGAACTCGCGGTGTGGGCGTGCATCTTGCTGGTCCAGTCGGTCTTGATCTCCGACTGCATGTTCGTCCAGTCGGAGACGTCGTACATGATGTAGAACTTCCGCCCGTACTTCTCGGCGGAACTGCGCACCTTCGCCGCCATGTCGTCGCGGGTCGGGCCCTCGCTGCCGTTGGGGTTGAAGCGCTGGAGCGCGGCGACGTCGATGCCGTTCTCCTGCAGCCACAGGAAGTGCGTGTCGACGGTCTGCTGGTCGTACGACGAGAACAGCGTGGCCGGCTGGCCGTTGCCGAGCGCCGCGTAGCCGGTCTGGTACGTGTGGGCGTAGTCGCGTACGTCCGGCCACGCCACGATCCCGGTGTTCGACGGCGACGGCGCCGACGCGCTGTTCGCGCTCCAGTGCCACCAGGCGTTGATCGGCGCGCCGTCGCCGATGCACGCGAACCAGCCCTGATAGCCGACGGTCACCTTCCCGACCACGTCGCCGGGGCCGCTGACCGCCGACGCGGCCCCCGCGGTCGCGGTCTGCGTGAGGACGGCGGTTCCTGTCGCGGTGGCGGCCACCGCGGCCTGCAGGAAGACCCTGCGTGTGACACCCATCTGGACTCCTCCGGTCGGTTGTCGAACTCCGGCAACCGCAGGGCTGTTACGCGGATCTGGACCGGCCCGGCGGCTGGTGCGGGGATCGTAACGACGCGAACACACAGGCGCAATAGATCGCGCATCAGGCGAAATATTTGACAGATGAAGCGCAAGAAGTTCGGCGTCAGTCTCTCTTCCGTATCCCGCACCCCTGCGGGCACAGCCGTGACCCCCGGGCCGGCGCAGCCGTGACTCCTGGCAGGCGACGGCCGCACCCCCGGCCGGGAGCAGCCCTGACCCGTGCGGGCGCAGCCGCGGCGGAACCGCGGCCCCCGGTTGCCCGTCCCAGGTCAACGAGTGCAAGACTGCGCCGGCGAACTCGGATCAGGAGGACACGTGGCGGAAGCGACGATCATCGGCAGCGAACGCAGCGAAGCGGGACTTGCGACCGGGATGGAGGTGCTGCGCCGCGGCGGCTCGGCACTGGACGCCGTGGAGGCCGCGATGCGGCGCTGCGAGGACAACCCCGCCGACCACTACGTCGGCACCGCGGGCCTGCCCAACGCCCGCGGCGAGGTCGAGTTGGACGCCTCCCTGATGCTCGGCTCCGGCCGGCAGTTCGGCGCGGTGGGCGCGCTGAAGGGCTACCCGAACCCGATCTCGGTGGCCCGCGCGGTCCTGGAGAAGCTGCCCCAGCACAGCCTGCTGGTGGGCGAGGGCGCCGCGCTGTTCGCCGAGGAGTGCGGCTTCACCACCGCCGACCTGATCACCGACGAGTCCCGCGAGCTGTGGCGCAAGCAGGTCGCCGACTCCCGCGAGTCGGTCGAGGGCGAGAACACCGCCGCCACCGACGGCGACGCCCGCTACCGGGAGAGCGCCCTCGCGCTGATCCGCCGGCTCGCCCCGCACGACGGCCCCTGGGGCACCATCAACATCATCGCTCTCGACGCCACCGGCGAGATGTGCGTGGGCGTGTCCACCTCCGGCTACCCCTACAAGTACCCCGGCCGGGTCGGCGACTCGGCGCTGCCCGGCGCCGGCAACTGGTGCGACCTGCGGGCCGGCGGCGCCGCGTGCACCGGCCGCGGCGAGCTGAGCATGCGCGGCGGCACCGCCCGCACCATCGTGGAACTGCTGTCCGCCGGGCAGGAGCCGTCCGACGCGTGCCGCGCCGCGCTCGCCGATGCCGCCACCCTGCCGGACGACTTCCGCGCGGAGTTGCGCGCGCTGGCGATGACCCCCGACGGGCGGCACGGAGGCGCGGCCGGCCAGCAGGGCAGCGTCTACGGTCTGATGACCGACGCGTCCACCGAGCCGGAGTTCCGCCCGAGAATCGTGCTGTGAGTACGGCGCGAGGCGGGAGAGGCGTGCGAGCCGTACGAGGCGGGCAAGGCGTGCGCGCCGGGAGGGCCAGGAGGGCAGCGCGAGCCGTGAATGCGGTGGATGCCATGGACGCCGTGGATGCTGCGAGAACCGTGAGTGCCGTACGTGCTGCCGTGAGTGCCGTGAGGAGCCTGCTGTGAAGATCTTCCTGTCCTCCGACATGGAGGGCACCGCCGGAGTCGTCGACTGGTCGCAGTGCCGGCACGGCCAGCCCGAGTACGCGTACTACCGCACCCTCCTGCAGGAGGAGGTCAACGCCGCGATCGAGGGCGCCGCGGCCGGCGGCGCGACCGCGTTCCTCGTCAACGACTCGCACTCCACGATGTCCAACCTGCGCCCCGACGCGCTGGCCGGCCGGGCCCGTTACCTGTCCGGACGGCACAAGCCGCTGTACATGATGCAGGGTCTGGACGACACGTTCGACGCGGTCTTCTTCGTCTCCTACCACGGCTCCATGTCCAGCTCGCCCGCCACTTTGTCGCACACCTACAACCCGGCCGCGATCGCCGAGGTCCGACTCAACGGCGTGGTCGCGGGCGAGAGCGGCATCAACGCGCTGGTCGCCCTCGGCCACGGCGTGCCGGTCGTCCTGATCACCGGCGACGACACCACCGCGGCCGAGTTGCGCCCCTTCTGCCCGGACGCGGTCGGCGCCGTCGTGAAGTCGTCCGTGTCCCGGTTCTCCGCCGACAGCATGCATCCCGAGGAGGCGCGCGAGGTGATCCGCTCGGCCGCCCGCCGTGCCGTGCAGACCCTCCCCTCGGCGTCCCTCCCGGCGATCGAGCTGCCCGCGACGCTCACCGTCCGCATGCGCAACCCCGACCTCGCGGAGATGGCCACCTGGATCACCGGTGTCGAACTCGACCCGGCCGACCCGCTCACGGTCACCCTCACCGACCAGGACCCGGTACGGCTGTACCGGACGTTCGTGACGGTCGTGCTGCTGACCCGGGGCATCGCGGAGTGACGGCGTAACCGGTCCGCGATTTCCCACCGTTCGAGGTGTTCGCGGCGTTCATGGCGTTCGTGGCATCCGCGGCGTTGTCGGTGGGATGCGTCATGCTGGCGGGAGAGCAGTCAGGACGGACGCGGCAGCGGAGGTGGCGGCATGGGAGCGGAGCATCAGGGCGCGGGTGCTGGAGTCGGCGTGCTGGACCGGCGGTTCAGCGATCCGGCGGCGGAGCCGAGCACGTGGGCGGAGGTCGGCGAGGTGCTCTCCGGCGCGGGCACGTACTGGCTGACGACCGTACGGGCCGACGGCCGCCCGCACCTCACCCCGCTGATCGCGATCTGGTACCGCGAGGCGCTGTACTTCTGCACGGGCGAGAGCGAGCAGAAGGCGCGCAACCTCACGGTGCACCCCGAGGTGGTCCTCGCCACCGGGGGCAGCGCGCTCAAGGACGGCCTCGACGTGGCCGTGGAGGGCCGCGCCGTGCGCGTCACCGGGCAACAGCGCCTTGCGGAGCTGGCGGCGGCGTGGGTGGCGAAGTACGGCGAGGAGTGGCGGTTCGTGGCTCTGGACGACGGCTTCCGGCACGCAGGTCCGGACGGCGCGGCGGCGCAGGGCACGGTGCCGGTGTTCGAGGTGGCGCCGGCGACGGTCTTCGCGTTCCGCAAGGGCGGGACCTACGCCCAGACCCGCTTCCGACTCACCTAGGGCCGCCCGGCAGTTCATCGCAGGGCACCCGGCAGTCCGCCGCGGCAGCGCTGCCCGCTCCCGGGGCACGGGTACACGCCCGCGCGCCCGATACGGCAGCCCGCCGCGGCAGTTGCCGCCCGACTTGCAGCCCTGCCCTGCGCCTCTGCTGCCCTAGTCCTCGATCCAGCCGTGGCTCTTGCCGAAGCGGGCCAACTGCTGGCGGATGAGGATGATCTGCTCGCCCGTCATCCAGGGGGCCGTCTTGAGGAGGAGTTCGGTGCACTCGCGGGTGTATTCGTACTCGCTGAGGACATCGCACATGGGGTCGTCGAGGTCGATGCCGCCCGAAGAGCGGGGAGCCGAGGAGACCGCGGGGCCGCGCGAGGTGGTGACACCCCCGGGCGCACCCTCGGCGCCATGGGCGAGGCGGACGGAGGACGCCTTCAGCCCCCGGTCACCGTCCTCGACCTCGAACTCGACCGCGACACCGGAGCGCACGAAGGACTCCGGAATCAACAGATCGTTGACGTGCAGGAACACGTCCTCACCACCGGTTTCCGGCGCAATGAACCCGTAACCGCGAGCACCGTCGAACCGAACAACCCGACCGGCAACCATGCCAAACCCCCAGCAACCACTCCCGGGCCCCTTGCCCGAATGACCTGCAACGAATGGTAGCGCTCACCCGGCGCGATCGGATACAGGCCACTCCCGGCGCGCCCGGCCGGTGATCCACATGCGGGCCGGGCGGGGCAGGTGTTGACTGGAGATTCCGTGATTCCGAAGCGCAGGAGACACGCGACATGGCATTCGTCACCGTGGGCCAGGAGAACACCGCGCCGATCGACATCCGCTACGAGGATCACGGCAGCGGCCGCCCCGTCGTGCTGATCCACGGCTACCCGCTCGACGCCCAGTCGTGGGAGAAGCAGGAGCGGGTGCTCCTGGCGGCCGGATTCCGGGTGATCAGCTACGACCGGCGCGGCTTCGGCCGATCCTCGCAGCCGGTCATCGGGTACGACTACGACACGTTCGCCGCCGACCTCAAGGCGCTGCTGGACCACCTCGACCTGCACGACGTGGTGCTGTGCGGGTTCTCGATGGGCACCGGCGAGGTGACCCGCTACCTGGGCAGGTACGGCTCCGGGCGGGTGGCCAAGGCGGTGCTGCTGGGCGCGATCCCGCCGTACCTGCTCAAGACCGACGACAACCCCGAAGGCGTGGACCAGGCGGTCTTCGACGGCATCAAGTCGGCCGTGATCGCCGACCGACCGGCGTACTTCAAGGACTTCCTCGACAACTTCTACAACATCGACATGTACCGCGGCACCCGGATCAGCGACCAGGCATGGAACAACAGCTTCAACGTCGCGGTCGGCGCCTCGGCGTACGCCGCTCACGCCTGCGTCGACACCTGGCTCACCGACTTCCGCGCCGACCTGCCGAAGATCGACGTGCCGACGCTGCTGCTGCACGGCGACGCCGACCGCATCCTGCCGTACGAGTCGACCGCGAAACGGCTGCCCGGCCTGATCAAGGACCTCACCTTCGTCACGGTGGAGGGCGGCCCGCACAACATCGCCTGGACCCACCCCGAGGTCGTCAACCCGGCACTGCTGGACTTCGTCAGCGGCTGACCTTCCACTTCGTCCCCGGTCGATCCCGCCCCGCCGGCGACTGACCCGGCCGACGGGCCGACCCGACGGGCGTGGCTGACTCGACTGACGCCGCTGACGCCGTTGACACGACCGCTTCCTTCCGTACCGGCGCGCCGCCGGTCCGCACCCCACCACGGGGAACGGGCCGGCGGCGCCTTCGTGTTGGCCGCGAAAGGCGTGGCCAAGTTGTCGGTACCGATCGCGAATGAACAATGCCCATCTGGTAATGCATGGCAGGCTGCGTAACCGAACCCGTCCAGGCCAGAAGGGACCAATATGAGTCAGTCTGCGCAACCTGTGGGTGTCGTGGGGGTCGTGTCGGAGTCGCAACCCGGGGAGACGCGGGTCGCGGCCACCCCGGCGACCGTGAAGCAACTACGCGGGCTCGGCTACGAGGTGGTGGTGGAGGCCGGGGCGGGGCACGGCGCGAGCCTGTCGGACGAGGCGTACGAGGACGCCGGGGCGGCGATCGGCGACCGGGTTCGCGTGTGGGGCGCCGACGTGGTGCTGGCGGTGAACGCGCCCTCGACGGAGGAGATCGGGCTGCTCCGCGACGGTGCCGTGTTGGTCGCGCTGCTCGCCCCGGCCACCCACCCCGAACTGGTCGACGCGCTCGCCGAACGGCCGGTCACCGCGCTGTCCATGGACGCGGTGCCGCGCATCTCCCGGGCCCAGTCGCTCGACGTGCTCAGCTCGATGGCGAACATCGCCGGGTACCGGGCGGTGGTGGAGGCGGCCCACCTCTTCGGACGGTTCTTCACCGGCCAGGTCACCGCGGCCGGCAAGGTGCCGCCGGCGAAGGTGCTCATCGCGGGCGCGGGCGTGGCCGGTCTCGCGGCGATCGGCGCGGCGGGCAGTCTGGGCGCGGTGGTGCGCGCCACCGACCCGCGGCCGGAGGTCGCCGACCAGGTCAAGTCGCTGGGCGGCGAGTACCTTTCGGTCGAGTCGGCGGAGGCCGAGGTGAGCGCCACCGGCTATGCGAAGCAGATGTCGGACGACTACAACACCCGCGCAGCCGCGCTGTACGCCCAGCAGGCCGCGGACGTCGACATCATCATCACCACCGCGCTGATCCCCGGCCGCCCGGCGCCGCTGCTGATCACCGAGGAGATGGTGGCGAGCATGCGGCCGGGCAGCGTCGTGGTCGACATGGCGGCCGCGCAGGGCGGCAACGTGGCGGGTACGGTCGCCGGGGAGGTGGTCGTCACCCCCAACCAGGTGTCGATCGTCGGCTACACCGACCTGGCCGGTCGGCTGCCCACCCAGGCGTCGCAGCTCTACGGCACGAACCTGGTGAACCTGCTGAAGCTGCTCACCCCCGGCAAGGACGGGCAGGTGGTGCTCGACTTCGACGACGTGGTGCAGCGCTCGGTGACCGTGGTGCGCGACGGCGAGAAGACCTGGCCGCCACCGCCGGTGCAGGTCTCGGCGGCACCCGCGCCGGCGGCCGGCGCCGCGCCACCGACCCCACCCGCGGGCAAGGCGGCGAAACGGCCGGCCAGTGCGGGCCGCCGCTACACCATGGTCGGCGCGGCCGCGGCCGTGCTGTTCGTGCTCGCCGGTTTCGCCCCCGCCCAACTCATCGGCAACCTCACCGTGTTCGTGCTGGCCATCGTGATCGGCTACTACGTGATCGGGCATGTGCACCACGCCCTGCACACCCCGCTGATGTCGGTGACCAACGCGATCTCCGGGATCATCGTGGTCGGCGCGCTGCTCCAGATCGGGCACGCGCACACGGCGGTGACGGTGCTGTCGTTCGTGGCGATCCTGCTGGCGTCCATCAACATCTTCGGCGGATTCGCCGTGACCCGCCGCATGCTCGGCATGTTCTCCAAGGACTGAGGCCGCGATGACTGCATCGACCGCCGCGCAGGCGGCCTACATCGTCGCGGCCCTGCTGTTCATCCTCAGCCTGGCCGGGCTGTCCAGGCACGAAACCTCCCGCTCCGGCGTGGTGTTCGGCATCTCCGGCATGGCGATCGCGCTCGCCGCGACCATCGGCCTGGCCTCCCGCAGCATCGCCGCCACCGGGATCGGCCTGCTGGTCGTCGCGATGGTGATCGGCGCCGGGATCGGCCTGTGGCGGGCCCGCCAGGTCGAGATGACCGGGATGCCGGAACTCATCGCGATACTGCACAGTTTCGTCGGCCTGGCCGCGGTCCTCGTCGGCTGGGACGGCTATCTCGAAGTGGAGGCCAAGGGCAGCGGCCAGACCGCGATCGCGCACGATCTGCTCGGCATCCACCACGCCGAGGTGTTCATCGGCATCTTCATCGGAGCGGTCACCTTCACCGGCTCGATCATCGCGTTCCTGAAGCTGTCCGCGCGGATCAAGTCCAGCCCGCTGATGCTGCCGGGCCGCAACTACCTCAACGTCGGTGCCCTGGTCGCCTTCGTCGGGCTGACCGCCGCGTTCGTGGCGTCGCCGAACATCGGCCTGCTGATCGCGGTCACCGTGGTCGCCCTCGCGCTCGGGCTGCACCTGGTCGCGTCCATCGGCGGCGGCGACATGCCGGTGGTGGTCTCCATGCTCAACAGCTACTCCGGCTGGGCGGCGGCCGCGTCCGGTTTCCTCCTCGACAACAACCTGCTGATCGTCACCGGCGCGCTGGTCGGCTCCTCCGGTGCGTACCTGTCGTACATCATGTGCACCGCGATGAACCGGTCCTTCCTGTCGGTGATCGCCGGCGGCTTCGGCATGGCGGCGGCCCCCTCGGACGACAAGGAGTACGGCGAGCACCGCGAGATCAACGCCGAGGACACCGCGGAACTGCTGCGCTCCGCCTCGTCGGTGGTGATCACCCCGGGGTACGGCATGGCGGTCGCCCAGGCCCAGTACCCGGTCGCCGACCTCACCCGGCGGCTGCGCGAGCGCGGGGTGGAGGTCCGCTTCGGCATCCACCCGGTGGCGGGGCGACTTCCGGGCCATATGAACGTACTGCTCGCCGAGGCCAAGGTGCCGTACGACATCGTCCTGGAGATGGACGAGATCAACGACGACCTCGCGGCGACCACCGTGGTGTTGGTGATCGGCGCGAACGACACCGTCAACCCGGCCGCTGCCGAGGACCCGGCCAGCCCGATCGCGGGCATGCCGGTGCTGCGGGTGTGGGAGGCGGAGAACGTGGTGGTCTTCAAGCGCTCGATGAACACCGGCTACGCGGGCGTGCAGAACCCGCTGTTCTTCCGGGAGAACACCCAGATGCTCTTCGGCGACGCGAAGGAGCGGGTGGAGGACATCCTCAAGGTGTTGTGACCCCCGCCGGGCCCCTTGCCGGTCGGACTTCGACGGTACGAGCCCGCGCCCCGGCGCTACGAACCGGGGCGTGGGCCGAGCCGGTAGGGTCCGGGCAGAGGGGCGCCAACTCGATCGCCTACGCTCGGTCACTGAACGGAAATCGCGAGGCGGAGGAGTTGCCGGGCATGGCCGACGAGGACGCGAGCAAGGCCGGCGAGGCGAACGACCGGGCCACCGTGTTCGGATCGATCGCCGCGGAGTACGGGCGGTTGCGGCCGGCGCCATGTGACGCGGCCGTGGACTGGCTGGTGCCCGAGGGCGCCGCGCGGGTGCTCGATCTGGCCGCCGGGGCCGGCACGTTGACCGGGCTGCTCGCCGAGCGGGTGCCCGAGGTGATCGCGGTCGAACCGGACGACCGGATGCGGGCGGTGCTCGCGGCGCGGAACCCGGGGGTGACCGCGCTCGACGGCACCGCGGAGACCATCCCGCTGCCGGACGGCACCCTCGACGCGGTCGTGGTCTCCTCGGCGTGGCACTGGTTCGACACCGAGCGGGCGGTGCCGGAGATCGCCCGGGTGCTGCGACCCGGCGGGCGGCTGAGCGTGGTGTGGAACGGGCTCGACGACACCGTGCCCTGGGTGCACGAGTGGCGCACCGGGTTGCGCGCGTCCCGTCCCGCCGCACCCGACCTCCCGCCGCGCGAGCGCTTCCCGCGCGGCGAGCAACTGCGTGAGG
>NZ_JACEGK010000063.1:0-20904 GCF_056859195.1 Streptomyces sp. NH27 | reverse complement strand
CGGCCGGCACTCGGCCGGGCTCAGCTCTCGCCGTCCCGGCCCGCCTCGCCGCCGTCCCGGTCGTCGTGCAGGGCGCCGACACAGCGGCCGAGCAGGTCCTTGAGCGCGGCGCGCTCCTGGGGCGTGAGCGCGTCGGACATCCGGCACTCGATGCGTACGGCCCGCTGGTCGGCGCGGTCGAGAAGCGCCGCGCCTTCGTCGGTGAGGCGGGTCTCCAGCACCTTCTGGTGCCAGGGGTGCGCCGTTCTGGTCACCAGCCCGCGCGCTTCGAGGGTCTTCAGGACGGCGGTCATGGCCTGCGGTGTGACCAGGCAGGCCCGAGCCAGCGCGGCGCCCGAGATACCGGGGTTGCCCGAGAGGGCGAACAACGCGGCGTACTGCGCGACGGTGAGGTCGAGCGGCTTCAGGGCGGCGCCCTTCGCGGCCATCAGGACCTGCTCCGCGCGCTTGATGTCCAGGCCGAGCCGCTCGCCTGCTGGCAGTCCCATACCGCCCATCGTACAGATGTGAACCGATGGCAAAACTTGATGATGTATCAATGCCTTGATATATCTCAGGACATGAATACCCCAGTCGCACACACGGACCCGCGCCCCCTGCACGGCAAGGTGGTCCTCGTCACCGGCGCCACCCAGGGCATGGGCCGGGACCTCGCCCGCCATCTCGCCGGCGACGGCGCGACCCTCCTGCTGCACGGCCGCGACCCCGGGCGGCTCCAGGAGGCGGTCGCGGCCGTCCGCGCCACCGCTCCGGGCGCGGCCGTGCGCGGCTACCTCGCCGACCTGGCGGACCTCGACCAGGTGCGGGAGATGGCCGCCCGTGTCATCGACGCGGAACCCCGCCTCGACGTGCTGGTCAACAACGCCGCGGCCGGGGGCGGCAGCGAGCCGGCCCGGCGCGACGTGAGCCGCCAGGGTCACGAACTGCGGTTCGCCGTGAACCACCTGGCGCCTTACACACTGATCCGCGCCCTGCTGCCGCTGCTCACCGCCTCGGCGCCCGCGCGCGTCGTCAACGTCGCCTCGATCGGCCAGGTACCCGTCGACTTCGACGACGTCATGCTGGAGCGCGGCTACGAGGGGCTCGACGCGTACTGCCGGAGCAAACTCGCGATGATCATGTCCACCTTCGACCTGGCCGACGAACTCGCCGACCGCGGGATCACGGTGAACGCCGTACATCCGGCCCACCTCATGGACACCCCGGGCGTGCGCGAGTACGGCCTCACGCCGGCGGTCGGCACCGCCGAAGGGGTCGCACCGACGGCCCGGCTGATCACCGACCCGGCCCTGGCCGGCGTCACCGGCCGCTACTTCGACCGGTTCACCGACGCGCGGGCGCACGACAAGGCGTACGACCCGGCAGCACGCGCCCGGCTCGCCGAGATCACCGAACGGCTCACCCGCGTGGACGGCGACAGCGCCGGGGCCGGAGCCGGGGCCGGGGCAAGTCGCTAGAGACCGGGCGCCGCGAGCCCGCTCCCCCACGCTCCCGGGTCCTAAGCGCTCGCTCAGTTTTTGCCCGGAAAGACTGGACAAGCCGGCTTTACCCCTGGGTAACATGCGGTATGGCACCCAGCACGGCCCCCGCGGCCATAGGCGACAGCGAGTTCGACCGGGACACCTCGGTCGCGGCCCGGGCGGGCGAACCCGGGGCGTACGACGCGGAGTTGTCCGAGGGGTGGACGATCGTCTCGGCGATCAACGGCGGGTATCTGCTCGCGGTGGCCGCCCGTGCGCTGCGCGAGGAGTTGCCCCACCCGGACCCGCTGACGATCACCGCGCACTATCTGACCTCGGCGCAGCCCGGTCCCGCCGTGGTCCGGACACACACGGCGCGGGCCGGGCGGAGCATGTCCACGGGCCAGGCGTCGGTCTTCCAGCTCGACGAGCACGGTGCCGAGGTCGAGCGGCTGCGGGTACTCACGGCCTACGGCGACCTCGACGCGCTGCCCGACGACGTACGGACCTCGGCGCGGCCGCCGGACATGCCCGGGTACGACGCGTGCGTGGGCAACGAGAGCGCGCCCGGGAACACCCCGTTCGTCGGGTCCACCGCGCTCATGGATCGGCTCGACGCGCGGCTCGACCCGGCGACCGCCGGGTGGGCGGTCGGGGCGCCCTCCGGGGCCGGACACATACGCGGGTGGCTCGGGCTGGCCGACGGCCGCGACCACGATCCGCTCTCGCTCCTGCTCGCCGTCGACGCGCTTCCGCCGACCGCGTTCGACCTCGGGCTCAAGGGATGGACGCCGACGCTCGAGCTCACCGTGCACGTACGGTGCCGCCCCGCCCCCGGGCCGGTGCGGGTCTCCCTCACCACGCGCAACCTCGCGGGCGGGCTGTTCGAGGAGGACGCCGAGGTCTGGGACAGCAAGGACCGGCTCGTCGCCCAGTCCCGCCAACTCGCCCGCGCTCCACGGGGATAACGGACCCGCCAGGCTGCCCCGTTCTGTCGGCTCCGGGACCACCTGCCGGTGGGGGTTGCTCCGGCTGTGCGCCGTTGTGCCTCCAGGCTGTTCCCAGCCGCAGGCCGGTGGCCTGCTGAGCGCGCCGTGCCCCGCGCCCCTGGTTCTGTGCGGCTCCTTCCGCGGAAGCAGCCGCAGCTACTCAGGGGCGCGTGGGGGCACCTCCCGGCGAAGCCAGGGGGAAAACGGCGCGACAAGCCACCCACCGCGAGGTGGTCCCTGGACCGACAGGACGGGGCAACCGGGTGGGTCAGGGCCAGGCACTCCGCAGGGGAGGGCACCCTTAGAATCGGGGGACCATGGCCTACCTCGATCACGCCGCCACGACGCCGATGCTCCCGGAGGCGGTCCGGGCGATGACCGCGCACCTGACGGTGACCGGGAACGCGTCCGCACTGCACGCCGCCGGGCGGCAGGCCCGCCGTACCGTCGAGGAGTCCCGGGAGGCGCTGGCCGCGGCGCTCGGGGCGCGGCCGAGCGAGGTGGTGTTCACCGCCGGCGGCACGGAATCGGACAACCTCGCCGTGAAGGGCCTGTTCTGGTCCCGCCGGGCGGAGGACGCGCGGCGGGTGCGGGTGCTGGCGAGCCCGGTCGAGCACCACGCGGTGCTCGACGCGGTGTACTGGCTCGCCGACCACGAGGGCGCCGTCGTGGAGTGGCTGGCGGTCGACGAGCACGGCCGGGTGCGACCGGAGGCGCTGCGGGCCGCGCTGGAGCGGGGCGCGGGTCCCGACGATGTGGCGCTGATCACCGCGATGTGGGCGAACAACGAGGTCGGCACGGTGCTGCCGGTCCCTGAACTCGCCGAGGTCGCCCGCGAGTTCGGCGTGCCGATGCACTCCGACGCGGTCCAGGCGTTCGGCCAGATCGACCTCGACTTCGCCGCCAGCGGCCTGGACGCGATGACCGTCACCGGGCACAAGGTGGGCGGCCCGTACGGGGTCGGCGCGCTGCTGCTGCGGCGTGAGGACACGCCCGTACCGCTGCTGCACGGCGGTGGCCAGGAGCGCAGCCGGTCCGGCACCCTCGACGTGCCCGCGATCGCCGCCTTCGCCGCGGCGGGCACGCTGGCGGCCGAGCGGCGCGCGGAGTTCGTCCGCCATGTCGGCGCGCTGCGCGACGAGTTGGTGCGGGGCGTACGGGCTGCCGTACCGGACGCGGTGCTCAACGGCGACCCCTCCCCCGACGGACGGCTCGCCGGCAACGCCCACTTCACGTTCCCCGGCTGCGAGGGCGACGCGCTGCTGCTGCTCCTCGACGCGCAGGGCATCGCCTGCTCCACCGGCTCGGCGTGCACCGCGGGCGTGGCCCAGCCGAGCCATGTGCTGCTGGCGATGGGCCGCTCGGCGGCTGACGCCCGCGGCACGCTGCGCTTCTCCCTCGGGCACACCTCCACCGCCGACGAGGTGGCCGCGCTCGTCGGGGCGATCGGCGGCGCGGTGGAACGCGCGCGGGCCGCCGGCCGCACCTGACGCCCGTCGCCGGGCCGGCCGGCCGTCTGCCCGCCACCCGACGCCGCACCCGCACCCGCACCCGCACCCGCACCCGCACCCGCTAAATCGTGCGCAGCGTCTCCGTACCGATGTCCTTGGGCGACCGCGGTCCGGGCAGCCCCGGGCCGGCGCCGGCGGCGGTGTCCGTCTTCGGGCGGCGCCGGCCGCGGCGTTCCAGCGCCTCGGCGAGCTGGGAGAGCACCGCGTTGACCACGATGTAGATCACCGTGACGGTGAGGTAGCTCTGCAGGAAGTCATGTGTGTAGGAGCCCAGCACCTTTCCCTGGTTGAGGAGTTCGGGGTAGCTGACGACGTAGCCGAGGGTGGTGTCCTTGAGCAGGCTGACCAGTTGGGAGACCAGCGTGGGCACCACGAGGCGGACCGCCTGCGGCAGCACCACCAGCCACATCACCTGGCGGCGCCGCAGTCCGAGGGCGTAGCCGGCCTCGGACTGGCCGCGGTCCAGGGCGAGTACGCCGGCCCGGAAGATCTCGGCGAGCAGCGCGGAGGTGCACAGCACCACCGGGATGACCAGTTCCCAGAAGACCGGGAAGGTGTAGCCGGCCCGCGGGATGCCCATCAGGAAGACGTACAGCACCAGCAGCAGCGGCACCGAGCGGAAGAGTTCGACGAAGCCGCCGGCCGCCAGCCGCAGCACGCGATGCGGCGAGAGCCGGCCGAGCGCGAGCAGCGCGCCGGCCGGCAGCGCGATGAGCGCGGCCATTCCGGCGGCCTTGAGGGTCCGCACCAGGCCCTGGAGCAGGAACCGTTGGTAGGGCCACTGCCCGAACGGCTGCCATCTGGCGTGGTCGAGCTGGCCGTGCTGCCCGAACTGGCGCAGGCCCAGGGCGATCAGGCCCGCGATGACCAGCACGGACAGCGCGGTGGCGATGCGTGTCCGGCGCCGGGCCCGCGGGCCCGGCGCGTCGAAGAGCACGCGGTTCGGTCCGGTCACCTGCGCACCGCCATCCGCTTCTGGAGCCGCCCGGCGAGCAGCCCGACCGCCAGCGTGGTCAGCACGTAGCCGACCGCGGCGAGCAGGAACGTCGGCACCGGCTCGTCGTACTGCAGGTCCAACCACTCGGTGTGGCCGATGAGTTCGCTGACCCCGACCGCCGCGCCGAGCGACGAGGAGAGCACCACGCCGATGAAGACGTTGGCGAGCGGCTGGACCATGGTGCGGAACGCCTGCGGAAGGATCACCAGGGCCAGCGACTGGCCGAAGGTCATCCCGATCGCGCGCGCCGCCTCCGCCTGCCCGACCGGGACCGCGTTGATCCCGGCCCGTACCGCCTCGCAGATGTACCCGGAGAAGTACAGCGCCAGGCAGATCACCTCGGAGGTGAACAGCGAGTAGGTGATGCCGGCGTCGGGCAGGCCGAAGACGAACAGCACCAGGAACGCCAGCAGCGGAACGTTGCGGAACACCTCGACGTAGAGGGTGCCGAGCACCCGCAGCGGGAGGATCGGGCTGACCCGCATCACCGTCAGCAGCGTGCCGAGGACGGCTGCCCCGGCGAAGCCGAGCAGGGACATCTCCAAGGTGGCGCCGAGCCCGCCGGCCATGTAGCCGATGTGTGTGAGGACCCCATGCATGGCGGCTCGTCAGGAACCGTCGGCGGAGCCGATGGTGGGCGTCGCGGGCGGCGAACCGGCGATCTTGGTGCCGATGGTGGCCTTCCACAGCTTGGCCCACTCGCCGTCGGCGTAGATCGTCTTGAGCCACGCGTTGACGAACGCCTTCGCCTCCGGGTCGGCCTTCGGCAGCCCGATGCCGTACGGCTCCTGGGTGAACGGCTGCCCGATGACCTTGAGTTGGGGGTCGCTGACCACGTCGCCGAGCAGGATGCCCTGGTCCAGCACGTAGGCGGCGGCGCGCCCCTGCTTGACCGCGGCGACGCACTCGCCGTCCTCCTGGAAGAGCAGCGTCTTGGCCTTGGGGGCGAACTTCTTCAGGTCCAGCGCGGCGGTGGAGTTGCCCTCGGTGGCGACCGTCTTGCCGTTGAGGTCGGCCGGCTTGGTGATCGTGTTGTTGCTCGCCTTGACCAGGATCGCGTCGCCCGACTCGTAGTACGGGCCGGCGAAGGCGATCTTCTGGGCGCGCTGCGGGGTGATGGTGTAGGTGGCGAACACGGTGTCGACGGTGCCGTTCTGCAACATCGTCTCGCGGGTGTCCACGGTGACCAGGGAGAGCTTCGTGGCCGGCTTGCCGGTGATGTACTTCGCCAGCATCTGTGACAGGCCCGCGTCGAATCCCTCCAACTGGTTGTTGACGGGGTTGCGTTGGGAGAACATCGCGGAGGAGTCGGTGCCGCCGACCAGCAGGGTGCCGCGCTTTTTGACCTTGGCCATCCAGGAGCCGGCGGTGATCGCGGCGGCCGGGGCGACCGGGGCGGCGGCGACCACCTGCGCCTGGGTGTACGCCGACGGCTTGCCCGCGCCCGACTTGCCGCCGGGGGACGACGGCAGCGACGAGGAGCCGCCACCGCCGCACGCGCTGAGCACGCCGGCCAGGGCGAGCGCCGCGCCGACGGCGACCGCCCGGCGCCTGCCGCTGCCCCTTCTCCCGCCACCACTGCCACCACCGCCGATGCCACCGATGCGTCCGCGGGCCGACCGGTTGCCGTTCTTCTGGGGAATCATGGATCTCCTTCGGTACGGGTGGCTGGCCGGCGACGGACGGGTCAGTGCCGGAGGATCGTGGAGAGGAAGTCGCGGGCCCGCTCGGTGCGCGGCTCGGTGAAGAACGCGTCGGGTTCGCCGGTCTCGACGATCTGGCCGTCGTCCATGAACACCACCCGGTCGGCGGCCCGGCGGGCGAATCCCATCTCGTGGGTGACGGCGACCATCGTCATGCCGTCGCGGGCGAGGCCGACCATCACGTCGAGCACCTCCCGGATCATCTCCGGGTCCAGCGCCGAGGTCGGCTCGTCGAAGAGCATCAACTTGGGGTGCATGGCGAGCGCGCGGGCGATCGCGACGCGTTGCTGCTGGCCGCCGGAGAGCTCCGCGGGGTGCCGGGACTCCTTGTCCCGCACGCCCACCCGATCCAGCAGTGCCCGCGCCTCCTCGACCGCCTCGGCCCTCGGCACCTTGCGCACCCGGGTCGGGCCGAGCACCACGTTCTCCAGCACGGTCTTGTGCGCGAACAGGTTGAACGACTGGAAGACCATTCCGACGTCGGCCCGCAGCGCCGCCAACTCGGCGCCCTCCTGCGGCAGTTCGCGGCCGTCGAAGACGATCCGGCCGGAGTCGATCGTCTCCAGCCGGTTGACGCACCGGCACAGCGTCGACTTGCCGGACCCGGACGCGCCGAGTACGACCACGACCTCGCCCTCGTGCACGTCGAGGTCGACATCGCGCAGGGCGACGAGGTCGCCGAACTGCTTGCTGACCGACTCGATGCTCAGCAGCACCTTTCCGGTACCGCCGAATCCGCTCTTCGGCGCACTGTTTGATGTCCTGTTCGCGTCTTCGACCATGCTAATGAAGATAGGTCGCGACGCGGCTGGACGGTAAGGGCGGCATTCTCATCGACTCGAGGACTCCGGGTGCTGGTCGGCCGCGTTCTCCGGGTGGTGGCAGGCGACTTGGTGGCCCGGCGCCAGCTCCACCAGCGGCGGCTGCTCGTCCATGCACACGTCGGTCGCCTTCCAGCAGCGGGTGTGGAAACGGCAGCCGGACGGCGGCGAGATCGGCGAGGGCACGTCGCCGGTGAGCAGGATGCGGCCGTTGCTGCTGACCGGCGCGGCCCCGCTGCTCTCCTTCGGCGCGCCCTCGGTGCTCTCAGCACTCTCGGTGCTCTCAGCGCCGTCCGCGGCCGCCGCCGGCTTCACCGTCGGCCGGTTGCGCCGCTTCGGGTCCGGCACCGGCACCGCCGACAGCAGCGCGGTGGTGTACGGGTGGAACGGCGTGCGGTACAGCGCCTCGCGGTCGGCCAGCTCCACGACCTTGCCGAGGTACATCACCGCGATCCGGTCCGAGACGTGCCGGATCACCGACAGGTCGTGCGCGATGATCACATAGGTCAGGCCGAGTTCGGACTGCAGGTCGTCCAGCAGGTTGACCACCTGCGCCTGGATGGACACGTCCAGCGCGGAGACCGGTTCGTCGGCGACCACCAGCTTCGGGCGCAGCGCCAGCGCCCGGGCGATCCCGATCCGCTGCCGCTGCCCGCCGGAGAACTCGTGCGGGTAGCGGTTGTAGTGCTCGGGGCTGAGGCCCACCAGTTCCAGCAGCCCCTGGACCTCCTTCTTCACCCCGTTCTCGGTGGCGACCTTCTGCAGCCGGAACGGCGTGCCGACGATGGTGCCGATGGTGTGCCGAGGGTTCAGCGACGAGTACGGGTCCTGGAAGATCATCTGCACGTCGCGGCGGAGCGGGCGCATCTCGCCGGTGCTCAGGTGCGTGATGTCGCGGCCGTCGAACTCGATCTTCCCGGCGGTCGGTTCGAGCAGCCGGGTGATCAGCCGGCCCATGGTGGACTTGCCGCAACCGGACTCGCCGACCACGCCCAGCGTCTCGCCCGCGTCGACGTGGAAGTCGATGCCGTCGACCGCCTGCACCGCGCCGACCTGGCGGCGCAGCAGGCCCTTGCTGATCGGGAAGTGCTTGGTCAGCCCGGTGACCTTGAGCAGCGGCTCCCCGGGCGGCTTGCGCGGCGCGGGGGTACGCGGCTGCGGCTCGGTGCCGGCGGCCGGACCGCCCTTGTCCAGCGAGGTCTTCTCCGCCACGGTTTCGTCCCGGCCCTTCCCGGCTTCTGCTTCCTGGCTCTTCACAGCTTCGGCTCGATCTCTTCGGTCCAGATCCTGGCCCGCTCCTCGTCGGCGAGATGGCAGGCGGCCACATGGCCCTCGGCCACCTCGCGCAGCTCGGGCACTTCGGTCTCGGACGCGCCGCCGGTCAACTCGGCGTACGGGCAGCGCGGGTGGAAGGCGCAGCCGGTCGGCACGTTGATCAGGCTGGGCGGCGAGCCCTTGACCGGGTTGAGCCGGTCGGTGCGTTCCCGGTCCATCCGTGGCATCGAGCCCAGCAGGCCCCAGGTGTAGGGGTGTTGGGGCTCGCCGAAGAGCTTCTCCGCGGTGCCGCGCTCGATCACCCGACCCGCGTACATCACCAGCAGGTCGTCGGCGACCTCGGCGACCACGCCGAGGTCGTGGGTGATCACGATGACGGCGGAGCCGAACTCCTGCTGCAGGTCGCGGATCAGGTCGAGGATCTGCGCCTGCACGGTGACGTCGAGCGCGGTGGTCGGCTCGTCGGCGATGAGCAGTTCGGGGTTGTTCACCAGTGCCATCGCGATCATGGCGCGCTGGCGCATGCCGCCGGAGAACTGGTGCGGGTAGTCCCGGAACCGCTTACGCGGCTCGGGGATGCCGACCCGGTCCAGCATCTCCATGGCCCGCTCGGCCGCGACCCGCTTGGTCACCCGGTGGTGCACCCGGTACGCCTCGACGATCTGGTTGCCGATCGAGTAGTACGGGTGCATCGCCGACAGCGGGTCCTGGAAGATCATCGCCATCTTGCGGCCGCGCAGCCGCCGTACCGAGTCCGGCGGGGCGCCGATCAACTCCTCGCCGTCGAGCCACACTTCGCCGGAGATCTTGGCCCGCGCGGTGCGGTGCAGACCCATGATGCCCAGCGACGTGACGGACTTGCCCGACCCGGACTCGCCGACGATGCCGAGGGTACGGCCGCGCGGCAGGTCGAAACTGAGGCCGTCGACCGACTTCACCACGCCGTCGTCGGTGTCGAAGTGGATGCGCAGGTCGCGCACGGACAGGTAGGCGTCCTGGGCGGCGGCCGGTTCTGCGGGCGCTTTCAGCAGCCTGTCGGCGGAACTCACGAGTACCTCACGCGGGGGTCGAGGACGGCGTAGGCGAGGTCCACCAGCAGGTTGCAGACCACGACGAAGAAGGCGACCACCAAGGTCACGGCCATCACGATGGGCAGGTCGTTGGCGGTCACGCCCTGGATGGCGTAGGCGCCCATGCCCGGCAGTGAGAAGACCTGCTCGGTGATGACCGCGCCGCCGACCAGCAGCCCGAAGTCCATGCCGAAGATGGTCACGATCGGGGTGAGCGTGGAGCGCAGCGCGTGCCGGATCACCACGTCCCGTTCGCGCAGGCCCTTGGCGCGCGCGGTGCGGATGTAGTCCTCGCCCATCGTCTCCAGCATGCCCGCCCGGGTGAGCCGGGCGTACAACGCCGAGTACAGGAAGGCCAGGGTGCACCAGGGCACCAGCAGGTTCCACGCCCAGTCGGCGGGATTGTGCAGGAACGACACGTAGTTCATGCCGTTGCTCCACAGCGGCCACTGCACGGTGAACACGCTCAGCGCGAGGACGCCGGTGAAGAAGATCGGCAGCGACACGCCCATCAGGGCCACGCCCATCGACAGCCGGTCGATGATGCTGCCCCGCTTCAGGGCGGAGAGCACGCCGACCGCCACGCCGGTGACGACCCAGATCACCGCGGCCCCGATCGCCAGCGACAACGTCACCGGGATACGGGACTTCAGCTGCGGCCAGACCTCGACATGGCTCTTGAAGGAGTAGCCGAAGCAGGGCGCGTGACAGTGCACCGGGTCGGGACCGTAGTGGTAGTCGGCGCCGGCGACCAGCGCCTTGAGGAAGTGCCAGTACTGCTCGTAGAGCGGCAGGTCGAAGCCGAGGTTCTTCTTGATCGCCGCGACGGCCGCCGGGTTGGCGTCCTTGCCCACGTACTGCGTGGCGAGCTGGGTGGTGGTCTGGCCACCGATGCGGGGGACGAGGAAGAAGATCGCGAAGGTGATCATGCTGACCACCAGAAGGAGCACGATCGCGGCGAACACGCGACGGATGAAGTAAGCGGTCACGGCCGTTCCGGCTGGCGTCCGCCCGGCCCGGATCGGGGGCCGAGCCGGGCGGACGCCGGAGCCTTCACCTGCCTTTCGGTGCGTAGGGGCCTTGCGGCTACTTCGAGGAACCCATCAGCAGGTAGTCGTACATGCCCAGGTACGCCTGACTGACCGTCACGTTGGTGGCGGAGTCCGGGCGGTAGAGCAGGTTCTTGCGGTAGAACAGCGGCACCACCGAGGCGTTCTCCATCACCATCTTGTCGATGTCGCCCCACGCCTTGGTACGGGCGGCGGTGTCGGTGTTGGAGATCGCCGCTGCCAGCGCCTGGTTGATCTTCGGGTCGTTCAGCTCCATCAGGTTGTTGCCGCCCGAGGGCTTGATCGCGGCACCGTCGACGATCTGGTCCAGGAAGCCGTAGCCGGTCGGCCAGTCGGCGCCCCACGCCATCATCATCATGCCGACGCCGTGCGAGTGCACGTAGTCCGGGACGCCCGCGTAGTTGGAGAAGTACTTGTCCCCCGGGAAGGTCTTGATGTTGACGGTGATGCCGACCTTCTTCAGCGCCGCCTGGATGGCGGTGGCGCCGTCGATCTCCGGCTGCCGGTCGCTGCGCGCGGTGAGCGTGGTGGTGAAGCCGCCCGGCTTGCCGCACGCCGTCAGCGCCGCCTTGGCCTTGGCCACGTCACCGTTGTCGCCCGCCGTCGGGTACTCGTCGAACTTGGTGTAGCCGTTCACCGACGGTGGCAGCAGGGTGCTGGCCACGTCGCCCTTGACCGCGCCGCCCTCGGCGTTGACCACGGACGTCTTGTTCACCGCGTACTGCACGGCCTTGCGGCAGTTGATGTTGTCGAACGGTGCCACGTGCAGGTTGAGCGCGATGTACGAGCTGCCGCCGGCGATGGAGTCGTCGGTGTGCGCCAGCCGGTTCTTGTTGCCCAGGATCTTCGACTGTGTCTCGGCCTCGACGCCGGTGCCCTGAAGGTCGACGGTGAGGTTGTCGGAGAGCAGGTCGTTGTCGATGGTCTTCTGGTTGACGTTGAACTTCAGCACGTACTTGTCGGGCAGCGCGGTGCGGAGCGAGTCGGTGGCCTTGCTCCACTCCGGGTTGCGCACCAGCGTGGCGCCCTTGCCCTCGGAGTAGGAGGAGAACTTGTACGGGCCGGTCGACTGGATGTGCTGCACGTACGTGGCGCCGGTGTCCTTGGACTGCTCGACCGGAGCGGTCTGCGAGAACGTCGCCAGGTAGTCGAAGTCGGCGAACGGCTTCGACAGGTGGAAGATGATGGTCTGGTTGTCCGGCGTCTCTATGGACGCCAGCCCGTTCGGGTTCTTGTCCTTGTACGGGCCCTGGTACTTGGTGTCGTCGGCCAGGTAATTCTTGAAGTACACCGGGCCGTTGGACATCACGTCAGGCGCGAAGTTGCTGCGCTCGATCGCGTACTTGACGTCCTTGGAGGTCACCGGGGTGCCGTCCTGGAACTTCACACCGGTGCGCAGGTGGTACGTCCAGGTTTTCGCGTCGGCGCTGGCGGTGCCCAGGTCGGTCGCCAGGTCGGGGACCACCGTCAGACCTTCCTTGCCGGGCGCCGGCTTGAAGGTCAGCAGCGTGCGGGCGTAGAGCCGGGAGAAGTCCTGCACCCAGCCGTAGTAGGTGTTGCCCGGGTCGAGGGAGTCAGGGCCGGTGGAGTGGTCGGCGGTGACCGTCCCGCCCTTCTTGCTCGACGCGTTGACGATCGAGGTCAGCCCCTCGTCGTTCTTGCCCGAGCTGCTGGAGCCGCCCGAGCCGCCGCAGGCGGACACGCCGAGTGCCATCGCCAAGCAGAGCGCGAGAGCGGAGGTCACCTTTCTGGTGTTCATACCGGGTTACGCCCCTCACTTCCTATTGAGTCGCCGGGTCGGCCTTGGGTCGCCGCACGGCACACGAGGTGCCACCCGGGGTCGGTGGGTCATCCCTGCGGAATCACTTGCTGCGCGGGTCGAGCGCGTCCCGCAGTCCGTCGCCGAACAGGTTGAAGGCCAGCACCGTGATGAAGATCGCGAGGCCGGGCACGAACATGTACTGCGGGTCGGACTGGTAGACGTCGACCGCGCTGGTCAACATGCCGCCCCAGGACGCCTGCGGCGGCGCGATACCGACCCCGAGGAAGCTCAGCGCGGCCTCGAACAGGATGTTGGTGGGGATCAGCAGCGTGGAGTAGACGAGGATCGGTGCCACCAGGTTCGGCAGCAGCTCCCGGAAGAGGATGAACGGCCCTCGCGCGCCCATACCTCGGGCGGCCTCGACGAACTCGCGCTCGCGCAGGCTCAGCGTCTGGCCGCGGACGATCCGGCCCATGTAGGGCCAGTTGAAGAAGCCGATCACGAAGATCAGCACGCAGATCCGCAGTGGCAGCCCGCTCAGCCCGAAGGCGCCGTCCTGCAGCGAGGCCGAGATGGAGATCGCGAACAGCAGCAGCGGGAAGGCGAGGAAGACGTCCATCAGCCGGCTGATCAGGCTGTCGACCCAGCCGCCGTAGTAGCCGGCGATGACGCCGAGCACGGTGCCGATCACGTTGGACAGCACGGTGGCACCAGTGGCCACCAGCATGGAGATCCAGGAGCCCTCGATGATCCGGGACAGGATGTCCCGGCCGAACTTCGGGTCCACGCCCAGCGGGTGGGCCCAGCTCATGCCGCCCCAACCGCCCTTGGGCGCCAGCAGTTCGGGATCGACCAGGTTCTGGTGGAAGGCGTTGGGATCGAGGTTGAAGACCATCTCGATCGGCTTGGCGAGGATCGCCAGCAGGATCAGCAGCACCACCACCACGCCGCCGGCCATCGCGACCTTGTCGCGTCTGAGCCGGCTCCAGGCGATCTGCCCGAGCGAGCGACCCTCGATCATGCCTCGCCCGGCCCCGCTGAGTACGGCCTCCGGATGCGCCTCGGCCTGTCCGGGGGTGGTCTCGATAGGTGCGGTCATGGCGTTTGCCGACCCCTCTCGCCGGTGGGTAACCGGCGCGCGCCCGCCGCTGTAGCGGCTTCCTCGTCAGTTGGTGCTCTTGGTGCGGTAGTTGCAGATGGCACTGCAGTCACCCACAGTGGCCGCTCGACGTGATCATGTGTGCGACGTGCGTATCCACTACGCGCGTTGCGGCTGGGGCATGTCAACACCAAGGTGTCTTGCCGCTGGATTCTTCTTCTGGTTGGCGATCACCCGCCAGACCTGGCCACGAAGGGATGCGCAACTGTGATGTGGGTGGTTCTTTCATCGTTACCGACGCGTACCTCGGGGTACGGTCGGCTGATGGACGAACGGCTGCGCGCGGTCTGCGACCTGATGGTGCCCCAGGCTCGGGAGATGTCGGGCCTGCACGAATACGACGGCCGGGTGCAGGACCTGTCCCCCGAAGGAGTCCGCGCCGACCTGGCGGCCATGGCCCGCGCCCGGCGCGGCGGCCCGCTCCGCGACCCGCACGACGAAGCCCACCTTGCGGTCTTCGAAGAGGGCCTGCGCGTGCAGTACGGCGAGCTCGAACTGCACCGCCGCGACCCCTACCCGCACCTGTCCAACCTCGAACTGGCCTGCTACGACCGGGAGTACGCCCCGCGCAGGGACCGCGCCCGGGCCCGCCGGGAGCACCTGGCACAGTGGCCGGACGCCGTGGCCGCCGCGCTGTCCGCACTGGACCAGGTACGAGCCCCGGTCGCCGAGGCGCTGCTCGGTTCGGTGCTCGGCCTGGCCGCCGACGTGGACCCGGCCGCCGGTAAGGTCGAACGGGCCGCGCTGCGCGCACACGAGCGGCTGGTCGACCATGTCCAGGGCATCGCCGAACACGGCGACCCCGACCCCCGGCTCGGCGGACGGGCACTCGCCGCCCTGATGGGCGCCCAGGAGGGCCTACGGGTGGACCTCACCGAACTGGCCGGCCAGGCCGACCGGGAGCGCGCCCGGCTCACCGAACTGCTCACCGACTCCTGCCACATCCTCGACCCGCGCAGCGACGTGGACGCATTGCTGCCCGGCCTGCTCGCCGACCACCCGAGCGCGGACGGCGTCATCGCCGAGGCGGCCCGACTCACCGACGAGGTCATCGAGTTCACCCGCGAACGGGGCCTGGCGCCCTACGTGGACGGCGAGTGCCTGGTCGGCCCGGCACCCGCGTCCCGGCGCTGGGCGATGGCCATGATGACGTGGTCGGCGCCCGCCGAGCCCGACGCACCCTCCTGGTACCACGTGACGCCGCCCGACCCGGACTGGCCGGCCGACGAACGCGAGGAGTGGCTGACGGTCTTCAGCCGCACCAGCCTGCCGTCCATCACCCTCCACGAGGTCGCCCCCGGGCACTTCGCGCACGGCCGCGCCCTGCGCCGCGCGCCCTCCCCGGTCCGCCGCCTCCTGCACAGCCTGTCCTTCTCCGAGGGTTGGGCCCACTACGTCGAGGAGGTCTGCCTCGACGAGGGCTTCCGCGCCCGCGACCCGCGCTTCGCGATCGGCGTGGCCCTCGAAGCGCTGGTCCGGGTCACCCGGCTCACCTGCGCGATCGGATTGCACACGGGGGCGCTGTCGCTGGACGAGGCCGCGAGGTACTTCGTGCGCGACGCCCACCTGTCGCCTGCGGCGGCCTCGGCCGAGGCACGGCGCGGCACTTTCGACGCGGGCTATGGGCGGTATACCTGGGGCAAGTTGGAGATCCTGCGGGTGCGCCGCCGCGCGGAGCGGGAGTGGGGCGCGGACTTCTCCCTCCCCCGCTTCCACGGCGCGCTGATGCACCTGGGCAGCCCGCCTTTGGGGTTGCTGGACGCGGCCCTCCGCCCGCCCGGCCCCACCACGTGAGTGCCCGGACCTTGACGTCCGCTGTGGCTGGTCGCGCGGTTCCCCGCGCCCCTGTAAGTGCGGCCACTCCCAGGGGGTCAGGGGCGCCCTAGCGATCGAAGAAGGGCCGCCCGAACGTCCGCATCCACAGGGCGACCGGGTCGTACGGATCGGTCATCGCCACCGTGGAGACGGCGACACCGTCCGGCACTCCGGCAACCGCCTGCTGCATCATCAGCCGTACGGACTCCACCGCCTGCGCGGCACCTTCGTAGAGCTCGACCCCGATCGCGAGGTAGGGCTCGCCGAGCACGGGCTGCACCCACGCCTGCCGGAGCGCCCGCACCGCGGAGGTGCGATGCGCCGCCTGGGCCAGAAGCGCGTAGAACTGCGGCATCTGGAGGGACGGTTCCCCGATCTGGAGCGGCCCGGCGGGCAACAGGTCGAGCCCGACCGCGATCCTGCGCAGGTCCGCCCAGGGGATGCCGATGCCGCCGCCGCCCGCGTGCGGGTTGAGCCACAGCCCGGAACGGTCCGGGTAGAGGGTCTGCGCGATGTCCCGCCCGGAGACCACCTCGTGATCGCGGTTCCACCCGCTGGCGGCCAGCTCGCGCGGCGAGGTGAAGCATGGCGCGTAGCCGTACCCGCCGACCTCCATCGTGCCGTACTGCGCGTCGGGTGCCCCGGAACTGCCGTGCCACAGCAGCATCCACACCTGGCCCTCGGCGAGTGACGCGAGCAGGTTCTCGTATGCGTCGAACCGGCCGGGTGCCACCTGGAGCAGCATCTGCTCCACCTGGCCGGCCTGCGCCGCACCGCCTTGCGCGCCCGCGATCACGTGGGACCGCCCCTTTCCCCTCGTTTTGCTCTTCGCACGACATCAAACCAGGTCGAGTGTGCCCAGCGGTATGCCGACCGACTCAAGCGGAACCAGCTATAGACCGGGTATACGACCGTTGAACGCGCGCCTTGGCGGGTTCAGTCGCGGGCGAAGAACGGCCGCACCGTCTCCAACATCCAGTCGCCCACCGGGTCCTGCGCCACGTCCAGCAGGATCAGGTGCACCGGCCACGGCGGCGGCGCCACGCCCATCGCCCGGCCGAGCGCGTCCATCGCGGCGGCCCCCTCGCCCTCCAGCCAGCGGTCGAGTTCCACGCCGATGAACAGGGCGGGCGGATCCTCCTCCACGGCGGCCAGCGCCCGCCGACCGCTGAGCACCACCGAGGTGACCGCGAACTCGCCGGCCGCCGCGGCCAGGAAGTCCACCGCTTCCTCGTCGTGGTCCGGCTCCCACAACCGCACCCGGGCACCGGTCGGCGCGTCGCCGCCGCGTACCCCGGAGAGCTCCGGCGCGCGCTCGCCCGGCACCGGCCGGCACAGCGCGGCCACCGCGGCCGGCGGCAGCGGCACGCCGACCGCCCCGCCGGGGTTGACCGCGATCCCGACCAGCGGCGGCAGCCCGCGGGCGAACTCGTGCACCGGCGCGACCGTGCAGGACATGCCGTCCGCGGCCTGCCGGAACTGCTGCTCGGAGCTGAACACGGGTACGTAGGGTGCGTCGCCGAGCACCACGGTCGGCAGGTCGAGGCCGGCCGCCTGCGCCGAGCCGCCGTTGGGCAACGGCACCCACACCCTGGAGCGGCCGAGCACCTCCAGCAGCCTGGGCGTGGCCGACGGATTGCCGAGGCCGGCGCTCAGCACCTCTTCCAGCTCGTTGGCCGGCCATATGTACGGTGCCGGATTCTCCATGTCCACCCTTGTCCGCCCATGTACCACGTCTGTAGCGTTGTGCCCGGGAAACCCTAACCGCTGCCGGGGGCCGGGGACCCTGGGCATGCAATGATGAAGGCCACAACTTGTATAACGGCCGTTCGAGGCCGCGCGGGAGAGTTCCGGACCGGCGCACGCGACCAGCTCGCGGGCGGTGGGACGGGCGCCGAAGGAGCAAGTCCTCCCTTGAATCTCTCAGGCACAGATACCGCGCGGGCGAGGCAGATCTGAAAAGCGGCGGAGCCGTCGGCGCACCCCTGGGGTGCGTGGCCCCGCCCACCCAAGGTGCAAACCGGGGCCCGCGCGAGCGGGGTTCACGGTGAACCTCTCAGGTTCCGATGACAGATGGGGAGTGTCCATCCGTCGTCCCTCCTTTCTCTTCACCGAGACCGAGCCTGGGAGCCTGTCACCGATGAGCGAACCCCGTCACACCGCGCTCGACGCCCTGCACCGCGCCCTCGGCGCGACCATGACCGACTTCGCCGGCTGGGACATGCCGCTGCGGTACGCCAGCGAGCGCGAGGAGCACCAGGCGGTGCGCACCCGGGCCGGCCTGTTCGACCTGTCCCACATGGGCGAGATCACCGTGACCGGCCCGCAGGCGGGCCAGGCGCTGGACCACGCCCTGGTCGGCCACCTGTCCGCGCTGGCGGTGGGCCGGGCCCGCTACACGATGATCTGCGCGCCCGACGGCGGCATCCTCGACGACCTGATCGTGTACCGGCTCGGCGAGCAGGAGTTCATGATCGTCGCCAACGCGTCCAACGCGCAGACCGTGCTCGACGCGGTGGCGCTGCGCGCGGCGGAGTACGACGCGCAGGTCCGCGACGACCGGGAGGCGTACGCGCTGCTGGCCGTCCAGGGCCCGCAGGCCCCGGCGATCATGAAGTCGGTGACCGACGCCGACCTGGACGGGTTGAAGTACTACGCCGGACTGCCCGGCACCGTCGCCGGGGTGGACGCGCTGATCGCCCGCACCGGCTACACCGGCGAGGACGGCTTCGAGCTGTTCGTCGCGCCGGCCGACGCCGAGCGGCTGTGGCGGGCGCTGACCGACGCCGGCGAGCCGGTCGGCCTGGTGCCGTGCGGGCTGTCCTGCCGGGACACGCTGCGCCTGGAGGCGGGCATGCCGCTGTACGGGCACGAGCTGACCGCCTCGGTCACGCCGTTCGACGCCGGCCTGGGCCGGGTGGTCAAGTTCGACAAGCCCGGGGACTTCGTCGGCCGCACCGCGCTGGGCGCCGCCGCCGAGCGGGCCAAGGACCTGCCGCCGCGCAAGCTCGTCGGGCTGGTCGCGCAGGGCCGCCGGGAGCCGCGGGCCGGCTACCCGGTCACCGACGCGTCGGGCGCGGTGATCGGCGAGGTCACCTCGGGCGCCCCGTCGCCGACCCTCGGCAAGCCGATCGCGATGGCGTACGTGGACGCGGCGCACGCGGCGCCCGGCACGCCCGGGGTCACGGTGGACATCCGCGGCTCGCGGGAGCCGTACGACGTCGTGGCGCTGCCGTTCTACAAGCGCGAGCGCTGAACGGGCCGGGCCCGCTCGCCCGTCGCCGGGTTCCGCGGGCGCCGGGTTCCGCGGGTGCCGCCTTGTGCGGCCGCCACGCTCTGTCGGCGCCGAGTTCCGCGGCCCACCCCCACGCTTCGCACTTCCCCCCTTGCCCTTAGCTTTCCGTTTGCCGTGCCGCGCACGCGAGCACCCCTGTCGATCCGGGAGAATTCAGCCATGAGCATCAACCCTGAGCAGCTTCGTTACAGCAAGGAGCACGAGTGGCTCTCCGCCGCCGCCGACGGCGCGGCCACGGTGGGCATCACCTCGCACGCCGCCGACGCGCTCGGCGACGTGGTCTTCGTCCAGCTCCCCGAGGTGGGCGCGACGGTGACCGCGGGTGAGACCTGCGGCGAGCTGGAGTCCACCAAGTCGGTCAGCGACCTGTACTCGCCGATCGGCGGCGAGGTCACCGAGGTGAACCAGGACGTCGTCGACGACCCGGCGCTGGTGAACTCCGCACCCTTCGAGGGCGGCTGGCTGTTCAAGGTGAAGATCACCGAGGAGCCGTCCGACCTGCTGTCCGCCGCCGAGTACGACGCCTTCATCGAGAACTGAGGGAACCCGCGATGTCGCTGCTGAACCAGTCCCTGCACGAGTTCGACCCGGATGTGGCGGCCGCGGTCGACGCCGAGCTGTACCGCCAGCAGTCCACGCTGGAGATGATCGCGTCCGAGAACTTCGCGCCGGTCGCCGTGCTGGAGGCACAGGGCTCGGTGCTCACCAACAAGTACGCGGAGGGCTACCCGGGGCGCCGCTACTACGGCGGCTGCGAGCACGTCGACGTGATCGAGCAGCTCGCGATCGACCGGGTCAAGGCGCTGTTCGGGGCCGAGGCGGCCAACGTGCAGCCGCACTCGGGCGCCCAGGCGAACGCCGCCGCGATGTTCGCGCTGATCAAGCCGGGTGACACCATCCTCGGCCTGGATCTGGCGCACGGCGGGCACCTGACCCACGGCATGAAGATCAACTTCTCCGGCAAGCTCTACAAGGTCGCCGCGTACCACGTGGACGCCGAGACCAACCTGGTCGACATGGCCGAGGTGGAACGGCTCGCCAAGGAGCACCGCCCGCAGCTGATCGTGGCGGGCTGGTCGGCGTACCCGCGGCAGCTGGACTTCGCGGAGTTCCGCCGGATCGCCGACGAGGTCGGCGCGTACCTGATGGTCGACATGGCGCACTTCGCCGGGCTGGTCGCGGCCGGGCTGCACCCCTCCCCCGTGCCGTACGCCGACGTGGTCACCACCACGACCCACAAGACCCTCGGCGGCCCGCGCGGCGGGGTGATCCTGGCGAAGGCCGAGCTCGCCAAGAAGATCAACTCGGCGGTCTTCCCGGGGCAGCAGGGCGGCCCGCTGGAGCATGTGATCGCCGCGAAGGCGGTCGCGTTCAAGGCCGCGGCGACGGACGAGTTCAAGGACCGCCAGGCCCGTACGCTGGAGGGCGCGAAGATCCTCGCCGACCGGCTGACCCGGCCCGACGTGGCGGAACTCGGCGTCTCCGTGCTGTCCGGCGGCACCGACGTCCACCTGGTCCTGGTCGACCTGCGCAACTCCGCGCTCGACGGCCAGCAGGCCGAGGACCGGCTGCACGCGGTCGGCATCACCGTCAACCGCAACGCGATCCCGAACGACCCGCGGCCCCCGATGGTCACCTCGGGTCTGCGGATCGGCACACCCGCGCTGGCGACGCGGGGCTTCACCGCCGACGACTTCCGCGAGGTCGCCGACATCATCGCGGCGACGCTCACCGCGTCGCCGGCCTTCCCGCCGTCGGAGAGCGGTCCCTTGCGGAAGAGGGTCACTGCGCTGGCGGAGAAGCACCCGCTGTACCCGGGCCTGTAGGCCGTGTTCCGGAAGTCCCGCGCCCTGGTCTGACGGCCGGGAGGTACCCCGGGCCCGCAGGGCGGACGGCGCTGCTTCCCTGTACCCGGCCCGGCCGAGCGGCCGGTTCATGTCCACCCGCACCACGTGGTCGCGGGTACTCCCCCGTGCG